>JBFGYD010000258.1:0-4659 GCA_041587615.1 Lysobacterales bacterium | reverse complement strand
GGGCCAGCGGCACCGGCGCCACTCCGGCCAGCCGGAACGCGCGCTCCGCCACCGGGTCGCCCTGCGGGGTCCAGACCTTGGACTGGGCCAGTTGTTCCTTGGTCGTGACCGGATGGTCGCTGAACAGATAGACGAAGCCGCCGCCCGAAATCGCCAGCAACGTCAGGCCCTGCTTGGCCGTGCCCTCGGCCATTAGCGGATCCAGCCGTTCCCGCACGTAGTTGATCTCTGCCTCGTCGCGAAACAAAAACGGCGTGGAGTAGAGCAGATAATCGGCATAGCGCGGGACCAGCTCGCCGCTGGTGAACGCGCCCCCGTGGAGCTGTCCGACCCGCATCTTGCGCAGCACCGTATCGGCGTTGCCCATGACCCCGCCCGGATAATACTTGATCTTGACCCGCCCGCCGGTGCGCTCGCCGATGCGTTCACCGGCTTCGCGCATCTCGCGCATCCAGCCGGTTCCGTCGGGAACCGAGGTCGCCATCTTCAGAGTCTGGGCGGTCGCCAGCCAGGGCCCGGCGCAAAGCAGCAGGGCAGTCCACAATTTACAGTTCATCAAAAATACTCGTCCGAGTCGCCAAGCAGGCGAGCGGCCCGCTCCTTGGCCAGGGTGTTGATCAGGGTCAAATTACGCTGCTCGCCGGGCGCCTCGATCACCTCGTGCAGCAGCCGATCGTGCAATTCCTTGTCGAAAACCAGTCTCGCATACTCCTGGGCGAACATCACCTGGACCATCAGATTGCGGCGATCGGACTGTTCCAGCGCGGTTTCGAAATACTCGCGGCCCTGCTCCGGCTTGCCGCCAAACGCCGGCGGGAGCTGGCTCGAGACCACGCCGAGGTACAGATAGGGCCAGCCGCGGCGAAACTGCGAGTCGCGCTCGACCACCGCGAGCATCGCGGCCTCGACCTTTGGTATCTCCGCGATTGCGTTCCAATCGCCCGGGTTCAGCTGGATCCAGGTGGCCCAGCTGGCGGCGAATCCGTACAGCGCGCGCAAATCCTGGGGTCTGACCGACTCGAGCGCGGTGACAAACTCGGAATGCGGTTTCGACACCGCCTCGCACAACGCCACGGTGCGCAGGCACAGCGCTCGTCGTCCATATTCCTTGCCCCGTTCGGCCAGCCGCCGGGAGCGCTCGGGGTCGTCGACAAACGCGCCGGCGTAGGAGCTGTAGAGGTCCGCGCCGGCCAGCAGCAGCGCCTCGTTATTGGGATTTTCGACGATGAAGCCGTCGACCAGCAGGAGGTACGCCGGCGCCCCGTCGCGCACCGTCTCCAGGTCATTTTGATTCAGAATCCCGGACGACAGCGCGTTGGCAAAGCCATTGGTCGCGGTGCTCACCAGTTTCGAGCACCCGACCGCCGCGATCAGCATCAGCCCGCCGACCGCAAGCCGCACCGGTTGGCTTATTCGAGTCTTCATCCCGCTGCCCATTTCACCTATTTTTATGGGACCACGATTCCGCTGAAAAAATCTCATCGAATTCATAGCGCGCCGGCCTCGTTCGCTTCGGCCGCCCGCAGCGTGTTTTCGAGCAATCCGGCCACCGTCATCGGTCCCACCCCACCCGGTACCGGAGAGATGAACGCGGCTCGCTGGAGGGCTGCTTCGAACTCGACGTCGCCGCACAAGCTCCCGTCGTCGAGGCGGTTGATGCCCACGTCGATCACCGCCGCGCCGGGCTTGATCCAGGCGCCGGGGATCAGGCCCGGCCTGCCGACGGCGACCACCAGAATGTCCGCCGCCGCCACGTGCGCGCTGAGATCGCGGGTGAACTTGTGGCAGCAGGTCACGGTGGCGCCCGCGAGCAGCAGTTCCATCAACATCGGTCGGCCGACGTGGTTGGACGCTCCGACCACGACCGCGTGCGAGGCCTTGTACTGGATGTCGATCGAATCGAGCATGGTCATAATGCCCACCGCAGTGCACGGTCGCAGGCCGGGTTGGCGCAGTACCAGGCGGCCGATGTTTTCGGCGTGAAAGCCGTCGACGTCCTTGTGCCGGTCGATCGCGTTGGTCACGGCGCTGGCATCGACATGCGCGGGCAGCGGTAGCTGAACCAGAACGCCGTCGATTTCCGGATCTGCGTTGAGCCGATCGATCAAGACCAGCAGCTCGCTCTGCGAAGTCGACTCCGGAAGATCGTAGTCGCGCGCTACGATACCGGCTTTTTTGCACGCCCGGCGCTTGTTGCGGACGTAAATGCGCGAGGCCGGATCGGTGCCCACGAGCACCACCGCCAGCCCCGGACGGCGCAGCCCGCGGGCGTCGCGCGCGTCGATTCGCTGACGCAGCTCCTCGATCCGCTCGGCGGCCAGCTTTTTGCCGTCGATGACGGTGGCGCTCATCTCGCGGACCGACGATTGACGAACCGCTTGAGGCGCTTGCGCTTGGCCAGTTGGCGCCGGGTCAGCGGATTCTTTTTGTGACGGTAAGGGTTTTCGCCGGCGCGAAGCTCGAGCCGGATCGGTATTCCGGTCAGGCCCAGGTGCTGGCGAAAGGCGTTGACCAAATAACGGCGGTACGCGTGGGCCAGCGTGTCGACTCGGTTGCCGTGGATCACGATGGACAGCGGATTACGCCCTCCCAAGTGGGCGTAGCGAAGCTTGGCGCTGCGGCCGCGAACCTGTGGCGGCGGATGGTCTTGAACGATCCGCTTGAGAACGTCGCTCAACTGGTTGGCGCTGAACGGCGCGTCCAGGGCCTCGTGGCATTGGCGGACCGCGCCCATCATCTCGCCCAAGCCGCTGCCAGTCAGCGCCGAAATGTAAACCCGGCGGGCGAAGGTCGCGAACTTCAGCTTGCGATCCACGGAGCGACTCGCCTCGGCTCGCCGATCAGGCCCGAGACCGTCCCACTTGTTGATCGCGACGACCAGCGGCCGCCCGGCGTCCAGCACGTGTCCGAGCAGGGTTGAGTCCTGGTCGACCACGCCTTCGCGGGCGTCGATCAGCAGGACCACGACCTGGCTCTGGTCGATCGCCTGCAAGCTTTTGATCACGCTAAACTTTTCGACCTTGTCGCTGACCTTCGAACGACGTCTCACGCCGGCGGTGTCGATCAGCACGTAGTCGATGCCGTCGCGTTTCCACGGCACGTAGATGCTGTCACGGGTGGTTCCCGGAGCATCGAAGGCCAGCAGACGCTCCTCGCCGATCAGGCGATTGATCAGGGTCGACTTACCGACGTTGGGGCGGCCCACGACGGCCACCCTGATCCCGGCCGGCGCGTTCTCGGCGGGGGCGTCGGCGACTTCGGGCGGAGGCAGTCGCTCGGTCAGCGCTTGGACCAGCGACTCGATGCCTCGGCGGTGAGCGGCGGCGACAAGCAGCGGTCGATCCAGGCCCAGTTCGAAAAACTCCGCGCCGGCGGTGGCTTCATCCAAGCCGTCGATCTTGTTGACGACGAGCACGACCGGGGTGCCTCGGCGACGAAGTTCCGACGCGATGCGCCGGTCTTCCGGAGTAACGCCCGCTCGCGCGTCTACGACCAGCGCGATGACGTCGGCCTCGTCAATGGCGATGAGGGCCTGACCGGCGCTGAGCGCCTCGACCCCGTCGCCGGCCTCGGTCAAGCCACCGGTATCGATGACCACGAATTCACGGGCGCCGGCGCGAGCGAGGCCGTAGCGGCGATCGCGGGTCAGGCCTTCCAGGTCCGAGACCAGCGCGTCGCGGGTCCGGGTCAGGACGTTGAACAGGGTCGACTTGCCGACGTTGGGTCGTCCGACTAGCGCGACCAGCGGTAGCATCAGCCGATGCGGTAGGCGGAAAGCCGGCCGCTCCTTCCCAGGACGATCAAGCGCTCCCCGACCACCAGCAGCGCACCCCCGACGCCGTCCGAATCGGTCCGAACCCGCGCCTGAAAGCTGCCGTCCTCATCGTCCAACCAGTGCAGATAACCTTCGAAGTCGCCGACCACGACAGAGTCGCCGTGGCGCACCGGCGCCGTCACCGAGCGGCGCACCATGCGGTCCTGCTTCCACATCGTGCCGCCGCTCAGGCGGTCCAGGGCCCACACCGCGTCGTCGGCGTCGGTTAGATTGAGCTGCTCGCGCGAGGCGGTGAGGCCGGAAAACGAGGACGCCTCCCGCACCCACAGGATGCGTCCGCCGTCGGCAGTCAGGGCCGCAACTCGGCCGCGGTAGCCGACCGCATAAAGGTCGGACCCGATGATCGACATCGAGCCGTCGACATCCACCATCCGCTCCAGCACCGTACGTCCCTCCGGGGTGGACAGGGACTGCTCCCACACCAACGAACCGTCGCTGATCCTGAGGGCGGCGATTTTGCCGTTGTCGAAACCGATATAGGCATAGCCTCCCCGCGCGACCGGCGGCGCGTTGCCACGCAGGGTCAGCAGCGGGACGCTGCGATCGAAAACCCACTGTCGCCGACCGCTGTCGGCGGCAAACCCGAACACCCGCCCGTCCTGCGAGCGGACCACGACCATCCCGCGGTTGACCAGCGGCCGGGCCAGTATCTCGGAGGAGACCTTGGTCCGCCAAAGCTCACCGCCGGTGGTCGCATCCAGCGCGATGACCTCTCCGTCCAGCCCGCCGACCACGACCATGCCCTCGTCGGCGCCCGGCCCGGCCGACAAGGTCAGCTTCAGGTCACGCGTCCAGACCGTGGAACCGGTCTCCACGTTGACCGC
>JBFGYD010000257.1:0-4665 GCA_041587615.1 Lysobacterales bacterium | reverse complement strand
TGTACGAGCAGGGCGTCATCATGGCCCTGGTAGCGTTCAAGAACACCGAGCTTTATTCGGACCAGGGCGATTGAACCCCGTTCCCGATTCCATCGGCCGTCTTTCCATCCGGCCAGCCACATCCGACGACAGTGAAGCCATGCTGGCGATCTACGCGCCGCTGGTTGCCGACACGATTGTCTCGTTCGAGCTGGTCCCGCCCACGGTGGCCGAGTTTGCCGGTCGGATCGAGCGGGCGCTCGCCTGGCTGTCCGCCGAGCGTGACGGCGAACTCATCGGTTATGCCTATGCCACCACGCTACGCTCACGCGCGGCCTATCGCTGGTCGGTCGAAACCTCGGCTTACGTTCACCCGCGGGCGCACGAGCGGGGCGTCGCCACGATGCTCTATCGCGAGTTGATCCGGACGCTGGCCGAGCGCGGTTACTGCAATGCGTTCGCGGCCATTGCGTTGCCCAACGATGCCAGCGTCGCGCTGCATCGCAAGGTCGGGTTCGAGCCGATCGGCGTGTTCGCCAGCGCCGGTCGCAAATTCGGCCGCTGGATCGACGTGGGCTGGTGGCAGCTTCGGCTCCGGGACGAGCCGCGTGAGGCGCCGTGAGCTCCGTTCAGCGGCGTACAATATTGTCTCGTGCCAACAGCCGAATCGGGGGAACCGAGATGACGACAGAGCTTTATTATCTGACCCTGACCACGGTGCTGACGGCGCCGCTGTGGGTGCATCGCCCGGCAGATCCTGTCGGCATGAACGAATTCCCGGCCTGATGGGCGACGGCTACCCGATGGCCGGCGGCTGCGACTGCGGCACGGTGCGTTACGAACTGACCACCCCGCCGATGTTCGTGCACTGCTGCCACTGCCGCTGGTGTCAGCGTGAAACCGGCGCCTCGTTCGCGCTCAACGCGATGATCGAAACCGACCGGCTCGAACTGCTCGCGGGCGAGCCGGAGCGAATCGACACCCCGTCGGCCAGCGGCAAGGGCCAGCAGATCCTTCGCTGTCCGCGCTGCCGGATTGCGCTGTGGAGCCATTACGCCGGCGCCGGCGAATCGGTTTGCTTCGTTCGCGTGGGCACGCTGGACGACCCGGATCGGCTGCCGCCGGACGTGCACATCTTTACTGCCTCGAAGCAGCCCTGGGTCGCGTTGCCGGAGGGGACGCCGGCGTTCGAAGCGTATTACCGGCGCGGCGAGCTTTGGCCGGCTGCCAGCCTCGAGCGCCTGCAGGCTCTCCGCACGAAGTAAGCGCTCACGCCGAAGCGGCACCCGCGCGCTACACTGAAGGAAAAGGTCTGAGGAAAAACGATGCTCAACGGCGCTCATGCGATCATCTACAGTACCAATCCCGGCGCCGACCGGGCATTCCTGCGCGACGTGCTCAAGCTGCCGAGCGTCGACGCTGGCGAGGGCTGGCTTATCTTCGGCCTGCCGCCGGCCGAGGTCGCGGTTCACCCCTCCGATCGCAACGACGTGCACGAGTTCTACTTCATGTGCCCGGACGTCGATGCATTCGTGGCAGAGATGAAAGCCGGCACCGCGGACTGTGAGCCCATCGAAGACCTGGGTTGGGGCCGGCGAACCTTCGTGAGACTGCCCGGCGGCGGCCGAATCGGCGTCTACCAGCCTCGCCATGCGCGTCCGCCGGCGGCAAGTCCGCCGGCCGGAGCGCGCCGGCTTTGACCGGCTGATCTCGCTGAGCCGCCTGCTTTACCGCCGCGGTCTCGAGGTCGGTCGCCGCCGGCAGCCGGACTGCGACAGCTGTCGCCCGAGCGATATGTGCGCGTATTACGATGCCAGGGCCGCCGACCGAGGTCGTGGCGGGACGCCGCGCGGGGCCGAGCGCTCATGAGCCACCCCACCGGCGAGACGACATTCCGTTTGCTGCTCAAGGTCTGCGCGTTCACGCTCCTGGTGCCGGGCACCGTCGTCGTGCTGGTACCCTACCTGCTGGTCGACGATCTCTCGTGGAACGCGATCGACCCGTTCGGTCCGGCGCTGCTCGGGGTGTTTCCAGTACTGCTCGGGATCGCTCTTTATTTCCGCTGTGCCCTGGATTTCGCTTTCAACGGGCGTGGCACACCCGCTCCCACCGACCCGCCCGTGGTGCTGGTGGCTTCGGGCCCGTATCGTTACACGCGCAATCCAATGTACATCGGCATTCTCGCGATTATCGCCGGCGAGCTTTTGATCTACGCCGACCGGGCGTTGCTTTATTACTTGCTGCTGCTAGCGGCCGTGTTTCACACCTTCGTCGTCGCCTACGAGGAACGCGTGCTGCGGCGGCAATTCGGCGCGTCCTACCAGCGCTACCGCGACGAGGTGCCGCGCTGGATTCCGAAGCCGGCGGGACTGCGGGCGCTTTATCGCATGTCGTTTCTGAAGGTCGGCGCGCTGGTGCTGGGCGCCGGGGCGCTGGCCCATATTCTCAGGCTCACGGTGGAGCTGCCGGTGGCTGAGATGCCGGAGTCGATTCACACGATCCTGGTGCTGCTGCCGGCCTACGCCGCCGTCGGCTGTATAGTCTATGCGCGGCACATCGAGCTACCCGGGATCGGTCACAAGATCATCTTCGCGCTCGCCACCGGCCTGCTCGCCACGACGGCCCTGATGCACGCCTGGTCGATCGCGGTCCACGACAGCCAGTGGCTGGGGATCTTCCCCAGGTGGTACAGCGTTGTGGCGATGCTCGTCTACGGCACGTTCGCTCACTTCATGAAGACCCGCCGGTGGGCCCCCGAACCCACGGCCACGAATTGATGCGGCCGCCGGCCGGACCCCGTTCGGTGCGAGCCATCGCGCTGTGGTAACTTCTGGTCGAGCGATTGCAGGGATAAGGTGGAACCCATGGCGGAAGAGAATCACGAGGGTGGGTGCCTGTGCGGCGCGCTGCGCTACCGGGCCGCCGCGGCGCCGCTGCGTGGGGTGATATGCCACTGCTCGATGTGCCGCCGCCACTCCGGCGCGCCGGCGCTGGCGTTCGTTCATTTTCCGCGCAAGTCTTTTCGATGGCTTGGCGGCGAACCGACGCGCTACCGTTCCTCGCGCGATGCCGAGCGCGGATTCTGCCCGATCTGCGGCAGCACCGTCTCGATGCATGAGGTTGTGCTCGGTGATCGCGTCCAGGTCGCCGTGGGCAGCCTCGACCAACCCGACCGGGTCCAGATCGACGACCACGTCTGGACCGAGTCGCAGATTGCCTGGTTCGAGGTCGACGATGCGCTGCCGCGCTTTCCGAAAAGCAGTGAGGCGGTGCCGACTCTGGCCGGTAAACCGTCACTCTCGCCTTAAGTCTGGTTTGGAGGAATCATGGATAACCCGATTGCATATTTCGAAATCGCCGGACTCGACGTAGCGGAGGCCAGCGAAGGTGGTTGACAGGCTGATTGCGGTGGTGGGCGCTACCGGCGCCCAGGGCGGCGGCCTGGCGCGCGCGATCCTGGCCGATCGCGAGGACGGTTTCAGCGCCCGTGCGATCACGCGCGACCTCCACTCGGAGCGAGCACAACGTCTGGCCGAACTCGGGGCCGAGGTCGTGGCCGCGAACCTCGACGACGAAGACAGTCTCGTACAGGCGTTTGCGGGCGCTCACGGAGCTTACCTGGTCACACCCTTTTGGGAACATTTCTCACCCGAGCGGGAGACGGCCCAGGCTCAGAACCTGGCGCGCGCGGTCAAAGCGGCGGACGTGAAGCACTGCATCTGGTCAACGCTGGAGGACACCCGCAACTGGGTCCCGTTGAACGATTCCAGGATGCCGACTCTTAAGGGCAAGTACAAAGTCCCGCACTTCGACGCCAAGGGAGAATCCAATCGATTTTTCCTCGATCTCGAGGTGCCGACGACCTTTTTCCACACCTGCTTCTATTGGGACAACCTGATCAATTTGGGGCTCGGTCCCAAGCCGGGGCCGGACGGCACCCTGGTGTTCGCGCTGCCGATCGGGACCGCTAAATTGCCGAGTATCGCCGCGGAGGACATCGGCAGGTGTGCTTACGGGATTTTCAAGCGCGGCGCGGATTTCATCGGCGAGTCGATCGGCATCGCCGCGGAACACCCCACCGGGCTGCAAATGGCCGCGGCGCTGACCCGGGTGCTCGGCCGTGACGTGCGCTACCAGGACGTGCCGCTCCATGAGTACCGGCAATTCGACTTCCCGGGTGCCGACGATCTGGCCAACATGTTTCAGTTCAAGCAGGACTTCGAGGACTACTATTGCGGCATGCACAGCGTGGAGAAGGCCCGGGAACTGAACCCGGCACTGCAAAGTTTGGACGGCTGGCTGGCGCGCAACCGCGAACGCATCCCGCTGGAATAACGGCCGGAGGGGCAAGGGAAATGATGGACGCCTAGCATGATCATCATCTGGGGATCGGTTGTCGCGCAGCCCGGTCGCAGGGAACAATTGCTGGCCCTGAGTCGGGCTCACGTGACCCGGTCTCGGCGAGAGCCAGGCTGCCTGAGCCATGGCGCGTATCTGGATCCCGAGGACGAACTGAGAGTCGTATTCTACGAGCAATGGCAAGACCGGGACGCGTTGCGCCGGCATTTTGCTCAACCGTCTTCTCGCGAATTCGTAACTGCTGTGGAAGAACTCGCGGCCGCGGAGCCGGTCCTGCAAATTTATCAATCCGAACCACTGACCATGGGTGAACTGTGAATATCAAAC
>JBFGYD010000256.1:0-4666 GCA_041587615.1 Lysobacterales bacterium | reverse complement strand
GAGGTGTTCGTCGGCCTGTCGCTGGAAGACCACGCCCGCGAGCCCGGGGAGCCAACCGCGGACGGCGCCGCTCTGGTCGCGCGGCTGGCCGAGCGCGGCTATTCAGCGGTCGATCTGAGCCACAACGAAATGGCCCGGCTGCACCTGCGCCACATGGTGGGCGGTACGCTTCCGAGCACCGACCGCGAGCGCATCTTCCGGTTCGAGTTCCCGGAGCGTCCGGGCGCGCTGCTGGACTTTCTGTCCACGCTGGCCGGCCGTTGGAACATCAGCCTGTTTCACTACCGCAACCACGGTGCCGCGTACGGCCGGGTGCTGGCCGGCTTCATGGTGACGGCCGACGACGGCGCGGCGTTCCGGCGCTTCCTCGACGCCACCGGCTACCCGTGGGTCGAGGAAACCGACAATCCCGCCTGCCGGCGCTTCCTGTCGCCGGTCCCCATGTTCGCCAAGGCGATCTCGAGCCGGTAACGCGGCGACTTATTGCCGGGCGGGGTAGCGCGCGGCCGACTGGTCATCGCCCGCTGCCGGGAGTACCCTGGGCGCGGTTGGTTGAGAGGGAATAGCGCCATGAACGTCACCAAATATTGGATTGCGTCTTTGGCCGCCGCCGTGTGGCTGCTGTTGTACGGTTTCGTCGCCAACGTCATCGTCCTGGGCGGCTTTTGGGAAGCGCATACCAGCCCGGGATTGATGCGCCCCGAGGACCAGCAGATCATGTGGGCGGTGATCGTTTCCTGCCTGCTCCAGGGTCTGGCGCTGGGGTTTATCTTCACCCGCGGCTACGAGAACAAAGGGATCGCCGAGGGGCTGCGTTTCGGGGTGCTGATCGCCTGGTTCGTGGCCGCGCTTTACCTGTTGTTCTACGCGCTGCAGCCGTGGGACAACGTTTCGACCGCGGTCACGATCGTCACCGACGGGATCATGTACGTGGGCGCCGGGGTGGTTCTCGCGCTGCTGTACAAGCAGTAATCGGCACCGGCCCAAGAGCCGGTGTTTTTCAGACCTTTAAAACACCAGCGTCCAGCCGGAGCGGCGCGCCTGGGCGCGCGAATAGGCGACGCCGTGAACCTTCAGTCCGGCGGCGTCGAGCAGCGTGATCTTGCCCCCCCGGTTGGACAGCGGTACGTTTGAATCCATCTGAACTTCGCGCGTCTTGCCGGCGGCGATGACGCCCGCCAGAGGCATCGTAGCGCCGGCCTTGTTGCCAAGGCGCCAGCCGTCCAAATCGATATCCGCCGGGCTCGGGTTGATCAGCGTCACGATCTCGCGTTCGGGGTGCCCGCCCTCGGGGTTGACCAGCGCGGCGACGATTTGAACTCGGCCGTCGGGCACGTCGGTGGGCATCCCCCCGGTCTCCTCTCCGCCCAACGGCTTGCCGCAGTGATCGGTCGCCGTGATCCGGTGTCCGGTTTCGTCGTCGGTATGCCACGACTGCGACTGAAAGGCGAGGAAAATGCCGATCCAGCGGTCGGGAACGCCGTCCGCGCCGGGCAGCTCGATCAGCAGGCTGCCGTCCTGCCACGGCCCGTCGTCGCGCGTGAAGCGGGCGCTGTTGCCCTGGTTCATATGGATGTCGTGGATGCCGTTGCCGGGCAGGAAGCCGAAGTACTTGTCCCGCCGATCCGGCTCCGGACCCCAGCGCTCCCCGAACGCATAAAGCGTTGCGGTTTCGTCGCCGATCGCGCGCTGGACCGCGGCGGTGAGTTTTTCGTTGAGGTCGTTGTCGTCGCCGCCGACGGCGTGCGGCAGCGGCTTCATGTCGCAGGACTGAAACAGATTGGCGCGCACGAAATCCAGCGCGAGCTCGCGCCGCACGTCGCCGGCGATCGGGTTGAAACCGTCGGGCAGCTTGGCGACCGCCTCGGTCACCGGATGCTGAAAATCGTCGACCATCAGGTACAGCAGTTCGGACGGATACAGTTTCGACTTGACGTTGACCGCGATCCGGTACCGGGTGGTGTCGTCGACCATCAGAATCTGAACGTGGGGACTTGGTCCGGTACCCGGAAGAATCTGGATCGGACGGCCCTTGAGCACGCCGTAGTTACGCAATGGCATGGTGGTTTCCTGTGCGGGTACTCCTCAATCTCTCGGCCCAATGATATGACGGCGTTCGCGCGGCGCCTACCAGCCGCCGCCACCGCCGCCGCCACCGCCGCCGCCGGACGAGCCGCCCCCGCCGGAACTCGACCCGGGTGGCGTCGATGACGACGAGATCGAGCTGCTCAGGCTAGACGACAGGCCGGCGACGCTGCGGGAGATGCCGCGCGCCGTGATCGTGTCGCCGCTATACCAGCCGCGCTGCCGTAGCTCACCGCTCTGCTCCAGTCCCTTGAGCACCGTCTCGAACCGATCGACCCAGGTGCTGGCGCAGTCCAGCGCAACCGCATAGGGCAGCAGCTTCTCGAATTCCTCGAACGTCTGCGGCGGCTCCTGCTGCCGCTCGAGGTCCTGGCGCTCGGCGACGCCCAGGTACAGGCGCAGGCCCTCGATCTGATCCATCAACTTGCGCCCGTGCATCGTCGGCGCCTTCATCCAGACGATGAACAGTAGGTTGACGACCACCAGCGCAACGACGATTCCGATACCGCCCGCCGTCGGGAATGCGCCGAGCCAGGCCATTGCCACCACCGTTGCGACCGACAGCCCCACGCCGAGCGCGATCTTGTCGCCGTTGTAGACGAAGTACTTGCGGTAATAATCGCGCGACAGCGAGGCCTTGTGGGCCTTTAGCGCAGCCTGGATCGGGGCGTGGTTCTTGGTCTCGAATTGCAGCTCGTCGCGCCCGGCGGGCAACAGCTTGTGATACAGCGCGTGCTCGCCGGGGGCGAATGCGACGTTGGCGGTGTCGAGCCTGTGAACCGAGAACTTCTTGCTCAAAAATTTTCGCGTCCGCTCGATTCGCAGCGCGCCTTTGACCGCCAGGTTCACCAGCGCGGCGGCCATGCAGGTCGGGTCGTATTTCATCCGCAGGATGTAGCGCAGCGACGCCGGCGAGTAGCCCTCGGGCGCCTCGTAGTGGGGGATGATCACGCCCTTGGAAGGATCCCGCCCGACTTGGCGCCAGGCCGTCAGGTAGTACCAGATCACGCCGAACAGCCCGAGGATGCCGACCAGCAGGCCGGCGTTGTCGGTCAGCAGGCGCCACGCGCGGTCGACGGGGCCGGGTTCCTCGACCACGCCCTTGGGAAAACCAACCACGATGGTCAGGCCTTGGCTGCCGCGCAGCCGGCCGGTCGTGTCGAAGCGCGCGACCCCCGGTTCGAGCACTCGGGCGCTGAAATTGCGTTCCTTGGCGCCCTGGTAGCCGGTGTAGGCGGTCAGCGTCAGGCGCTCGATCGGCACCCGCTCGGGCAGGCGCACGGTGGCGCCGGCGGTCTCGATTTCGAACGCCCAGCCGTTGCCGGTCACGTTCCAGTAAAGTTCGTCAAACTCCTCGAAGAAACCGAGCTGGTGGTCGGTTCGGTAGCGGATCTGGTAGCGATAGCGGCCCGGGTCGAGGAAATGATCGGCTCGGCCGAGATACACCCGCACCCCGTTGCTCTGTTTTTCCGTGCGGTAATTCTCCGGCTCACCGTCGCGAGTGGCGCCGAGCACCTCGAAATCGACCCGGACCCGGTTATTGAAACGGTCGCGGTAGTCGGTCGGAAAATCGCGATAAATGCCACGCCGGATCTGCACCCCCTCGGCGGTCACCGTGATCGTCTCGGTCACGCGCATCGAGCCGTCGGCCAGGATCTCGATGTCGGACTCAAAGCGCTCTATTTTCTCCACCGTGGCGCCGGCCAGCGCCCACAGCAGCAAACACAGACCAATGACTAACCGCGGCCGGCGGGAACCGTTCCCAGGCACGAAAGCAGACCGCCGATCCGATCGGAATGGACTTAAGTCGCTCGAAAGCATCAGCCTCATTGCTCCACCTTCACCTGGACCGCGGACCGAGAACCGGCCTCGGCCTGGAAGAACTCGGCGCGCTCGAAGCCGAACGAGCGGGCGATGAACTGGTCCGGAAAGCGCTCGATCAAGTTGTGGTAGTCGCGGACCGCGCCGTTATAGAAGCGGCGCGCGTACTGCAGGTGGTCCTCGATGTCGACTAAGTCGTCGGCGAGTTGAGAGAAGTTCTCCCCGGCCTTCAAGTCCGGATAGTCCTCGGCCAGCGCGATCAGTCGCTTGACGCCTCCGTCCAGATCGTCTTCGAGCGCCGACTTCTCGCCCACGGTGCGGGCCCGCATCGCCTCGTCGCGGCGCGCGATCACCGCTTCCAGCGTGTCGCGCTCGTGGTCGGCATAGCCGCGCACGACGTTGACCAGCCGCGGCACCAGGTCGTGGCGGCGCTGGAGCTGCACGTCGATGTCGGCCCACGAGGCGGCCACCAGGTTGCGCGCCTTGACCAGACCGTTGAACAGCCAAACCGCGACCGCCAGCGCGATCAGCAGAACGATCAAGAAAACCCAGCTCATCCCGTCCCCTGTTGCTTAGCACCTTGCTATTCGAATCATACGTTGGCCGGACCCGGCTGTTCCAGTGCCGGTCCTCCGCCTTCGGTATACTCATAGGCCGCTGCCGCTACCAGCGACAAGACCGTGCCGTACGCCGAGTATCCCGCACTGAGCGCACTGAGCCCGCAACGCGTGGTCATGGACCGTGGGCGCGGGCAGCCGGG
>JBFGYD010000255.1:0-4714 GCA_041587615.1 Lysobacterales bacterium | reverse complement strand
CCGCCGTCGAACCGCGCCGCCCCCGTTTCGAACTGATATGCCGCCCAAACGTCGCCGCTGGCGGGATCGACCGCCAGCGCGCCGATGACGTCGGACTCGAGCCCGCTGTTGCCGGTGTTGAACGTGGTCCAGGTTTGGCCGTCGAACCGGCTGATTCCACGAGCGCGCGGCGCGAACCAGATTGCGCCGTCCGTCCCCCGGGCGATGGCCAGCACGTCAGAACCGGCAAGCGGCGAGGTTTCCGGATCGAAAGCCGACCACTGACCGGAACTCAATCGCTGGGCGCCGCGGGGGTTTGCGATCCACACCGTCGGCTCGTTCCCCGGCTCGGGGTCGTCGACCAGCGCCAGATCCTGAACCAGATTGGTATTCAGCCCCGGCGGATCAAACACCGTCATCGCGCCGTTTGCCCACCGCACCAGGCCGCGATGGGGATCGGCGAACCACAGCGTATCGCCGACGCGTTCCACGTCGTTCGACGGCAGCGGATCGCCGTTCGGAAACCGGATGTCGGTGAACGACCCGTCGCTCGGGTCGAAAAACTGCGAACCGCCGGCCGAAGCGATCACCTCGCGGCCGTCCGGGGCGGTGGTCACGCCGGTGACCAGGTCGGCCGCAATGTCGCTGTTGAACGTGGAAAAGGTCCGCCAGTTTTCTCCATCGAAGCGCGAGGTCGAAGAGTTGAAGCAAGGGCCGTCATCGAAATTCGAAATCCAAACAACGCCGGTGTCGGGATCGACGCGGCGCACGTCGACGACGCCCGCCGTCAGTCCGAGTTGATCCGGCGGCAGCGGCGCGGCGAACTGGCAAAATCCCGGCGGGGTGCCCGTATTCCCGGCGGTGAATCGCGTGAACTCTCCGGCTGACAGTCGAAACGCTCCACCCCAGGTACCAAACCACACCGTTTCCCCGGCTGATTCAATCGAGGTCACGGTCGTTTGGTTGAGCCCGCTGCTGAACGGACCGAAGTTCTCCCAGGTTTTGCCGTCGAAGCGATAGGCGCCGTGCTCAAAGCTGCCGATCCACACGTCGCCGCCGGCGGTGATGCCGACGGACTGGATGAATTCGTCGGCCAGGCCGCTGTTGGACCCCACCAGCAGGTCCCACCGGCGGCGAGGTCCCGCGTAGGTCCGTCTAACCCCCGCGCCGAAGATGCCCGCGGTCCAGACTTCCGCCGGTTTGTTGCCAGTCGGCGCCACGGCGATATCCAGCACTTCGTTGTCAGGCAGACAGTGGCTGGTGCGGGTGTAGATGCGGCCGCCGGCGCTCGCGGTATGCCATTCCAGCACCCCTCCGAACAGCGAGGCCATCCACAACGTTTCACCATCCACGGCCAGGGCCGTCACCGCGCGGACGCTGGTGTGACTGGTCCAGGCGCGGGATGGACAGGATGAGCCGGCCACCGGTCCGGCCACGCCGCCGGCGACGAGGGCGCACGCCCACGCCAACGGGATCGATCTGAACATCTTCTTAGACTCCTAAGCCCAAAAACAGCAACAGACGCTGTGGCCATAGGACCGCAAACCGACCCGATTTGCAGCGATCGAAGATGCGAAAACAGCGCATTTTTCGGCCCGCCGGGTGCGGGCGGGACAACCCTTACCGGCGGCGGGAGCGGATGTAATCCAGCCGCTCGCGGATGCGGGTCTCCAGGCCCTGGTCAAACGGCTGGTAGTACTCGACCGGATCCATGTCGTCCGGGAAGCAGCGTTGATCGAAGGCCACGCCTTCTTCGGTGTCATGGTCGTACCGGTAGCCTTTGCCGTGGCCAAGGGAATGGGCCAGATGGGTCGGGGCGTTGCGCAGGTGGTTCGGGACCGGCAGGCTGCCCCGCTCCCTGGCGTCTCTTTGGGCCGCTTGGAAAGCCTTGTACACGGCGTTGCTCTTGGGCGCGCAGGCCAGGTAACAGGCGACTTGGGCCAGCGCCAGTTCGCCCTCCGGCGGGCCGAGTCGCTCGTAGCTCTGCCAGCCGGCGATCGCGAGTTGGAGGGCGCGGGGATCGGCGTTGCCGAGGTCCTCGGAAGCCATCCGCACCATGCGGCGGGCGATGAAGCGCGGGTCGCAACCGCCGTCGAGCATTCGGGACAGCCAGTAAAGCGCCGCGTCAGGATCGGATGAGCGGATCGATTTGTGCAGCGCCGAGATCTGGTCGTAGAAGACGTCACCGCCTTTGTCGAAACGGCGCAGCGAGTCCCCCGCGCAGACCGCTGTGGCAAGTTCTACGTTGATGCGACCCTCGTCGGTCATGCCGGCGGCCAGTTCGAGCAGGTTCAGCCCCCGACGGGCGTCGCCGTCGGCGGCGCGCACCAGCACCGCCAACGCGTCCGAGTCGACTTCGATTCCGAGGTCTCCCAGACCGCGCTCGCGATCGGCCAGCGCGGCGCTCAGGACCCGCTCGATAGCCGTCGCGGGCAGCGCGCGCAGCACGTAGACCTTGAGCCGCGACAGCAGCGCGCCGTTGATCTCGAAGGCCGGGTTCTCGGTGGTCGCGCCGATGAAATCGAGCAGGCCGGACTCGACGTGGGGTAGGAACGCATCCTGCTGGGCCTTGTTGAAGCGGTGCGCCTCGTCGACAAACAAAAGCGTGCGGCGGTTGAGCCGGCGGTTGTCCTCGGCCCGCGCCACGGCTTTGCGCACGTCCGCCACCCCGCCCAGCACCGCGGACAGCGCGATGAAATCGGCGTCCACCGCCCCCGCGAAAACCCGCGCCAGCGTCGTCTTGCCGCTGCCCGGCGGACCCCACAGGATCATCGAATGGACCCGCCCGGCATCGATCGTCGCTCGCAGCGGCTTGCCCGGCGCCAGCAGCGGTTCCTGGCCGACGATCTCGGCCACCGAGCGCGGCCGCATGCGGTCCGCTAGCGGTCGGAACGGCTCCCGCATGTTCAAGCCAAGTACGCGATGTCTTCGTTCTTCGTCACATCCCCTCTTTTTTCGGCTTCGCGCCTTTTGCGCCTTTGCGTTTCCTCTAACGCGGCATCGAACCTGCGGGTTGATGGACTGTATTACGAATCCGGCAGCGCGAATTCGTCGAGTCCGAGTTCTCCGTCGCCGATCACGTCGATGCCGGCGGGCGGGTCGAACCGGAACAGCGCGTCGTCGACCTCCGGGTTGCGCTCGATGCGCGAGAAGCGGATCAGCGTCTGCTGGCCGAACGCATCGAGGATGCTCAGGCTTTCCAGCGTGTTGTCGCGCAAGCCGAGTTCGATCGATTCGAAATCGGTGCTTTCCGCTCGCGGAATCAGTTCGACGAAATACAGGCCGTCGCGGCGGCCGTTGTCTCTCAACTCATAGCGCTCCTCGAGCGCAGCCGGCTCCAGCAACACGTAAAGCGGCGAATCCACCGCCGCGGCGCTTTGCGATTTGACCGTGACCTGTTCCAGATCGACGTCGTAGGACCAGATCGAGGTGCCGTCGGCGACGATGAGCTGTTCGTAGTCCTCGAGATAATGCCAGCGCAGCCGATTGGGCGCGGCGAGCACCATCTCACCGCTGCTCCGCTCGACCAGCCCGCCGGTCTCGCTGATTACGGTTTGCTCAAAATCCGCCCGGTAGCTGGTCAGATCACTGGCGAAACGCGACACCTCGTCCAGCGGATCGGCAAGCGCGAAAGCGGTCCACGGGGCGAAGGCGCACAGCAAAAACACCTGCAACAAGCGCGTCATCGATGATTCACTCTTTGGGCGGCGGCGGCGCCAGCACTTCGCGGCTGCCGTTGTGCTGCGGCGGGGTCACGATCCCCGCTGCCTCCATTTCTTCGATCAGCCGCGCGGCGCGGTTGTAGCCGATCCGCAGCCGCCGCTGCACGTTCGAGATCGACGCCCGCCGCGATTCGGTCACCACCGCGACCGCCTGGTCGTACAGCTCGTCGATCTGGTCGTCACCGGGCTCGGGCAGGCCGGTAGCGCCGATATTGTGGCCTTCGAAGGTCAACTGCTTATCGTTAACGACATCCAGCAGGTAGTCCGGTTCCCCCAGCGAGCTCAAGTACTTGACCACCTGATGCACCTCATGGTCGTCGACAAAGGCGCCGTGGACCCGTTCCGGGGTCGCGGTGCCCGGCGGCAGGAACAGCATGTCGCCGTGCCCGAGCAGCTGTTCGGCGCCGATCTGGTCCAGGATTGTGCGCGAGTCCACCCGCGAGGAGACCTGAAACGCGATGCGACAAGGAATATTGGCCTTGATGAGGCCGGTGATCACGTCAACCGAAGGTCGCTGCGTGGCCAGCACCAGGTGAATCCCGGAGGCGCGGGCCTTCTGCGCCAGGCGCGCGATCAGCTCCTCGACCTTCTTGCCGACGATCATCATCATGTCGGCGAACTCGTCGACCACGACCACGATGTAGGGCAGCGGCTCGAGTTCCGGCGCTTCCTCGGCGCTTCCTTCGGCGGCGACGAACAGCGGGTCGGCCAGCGGGCGACCGACTTTGCGCGCCTCCCTGATCTTGCGATTGAAACCGGCCAGGTTGCGAACCCCGAGGGTCGCCATGACCCGGTAGCGGCGCTCCATCTCGCCGACGCACCAGCGCAGCGCGTTGGAGGCCTCCTTCATGTCGGTCACGACCGGGGCCAGCAGATGCGGAATGCCCTCGTAGACCGACAGCTCCAGCATCTTCGGGTCGATCATGATCAGCCTGACGTCTTTTGGTAGCGTTTTGTAGAGCAGGCTCAGTACCATGGCGTTCACGGCAACCGACTTGCCTGACCCGGTCGTG
>JBFGYD010000254.1:0-4714 GCA_041587615.1 Lysobacterales bacterium | reverse complement strand
GCTTGATGGCGCTGTACGCGGCCGAGGCGGCACGGGAGAATTATGGTCTCGACACCATTCGTGCAGCGCTCGACTACATGCGCCCGCGGACGCGGACCTTCGCCGTGATCAAGGATCTGTCCTACGGCGTTCGCGGTGGCCGCATTCCGCGCGGGGTCAAACGCGTCGCGGACGTTTTGCGGTTGACTCCGATCATCGCCAACAACGCGGCGGGCCGGGTCGGTGGCGCCGGGGTGCTGTTTTCAAAGCGAGATCTACCCAAGCGCTTCGCGCGCTGGGTGGCGCGGCGGCTCAAACGCGATCGGGCCTACCGGCTGCTGATCGCCCACTGCGACGAAAAAGACGGCGCGCGGCGGCTGCGCGATCTGCTGGTCGAGCGCGTGCCGATGGTGCATTCGGTGATGCTGACCGCGGCCGGCACCGCGGTGGGCGCGCACGCCGGACCCGGCTCGCTCGTGGTCGGGGTTCAGGAATACCTGTCGCCGGTGGATTGGCGGGCGCGCTTCGGCCCCCCGCGACGCGACCGGGAGTCCGATCGTGCCGGCGATTGAACTGCTGATCGCCTACCTGCTCGGCTCACTGTCCGGCGCGCTGCTGCTCGGCCGGGTGCGCGGCGTCGATATCCGCCGCCAGGGCAGCGGCAACGCCGGCGGGACCAACGCGCTGCGCACCCAGGGGGTCTGGTTCGCCCTCGGGGTGGTGATCATCGACGTCGGCAAGGGCGTGCTGGCCGCGGGGCTGGTGCCGGGCCTCTTAAGCGGCGGTTCGCCGGCCTGGTGGCTGCCGTCCGCGTGCGGCTTCGGCGCGATCCTGGGCCACATCTATCCGCTTTATTACGGCTTTCGCGGCGGCAAGGGCGTGGCCACGTTCGCCGGCGCGCTGGTCGCGTTGGCCCCGCTGGTACTGGCCGGGGTGCTGGCGGTCTGGGTGCTGGTGGTGATCGCGAGCGGCTACGTCGGCCTGTCCTCGATGCTGGCGGTCTGCGCCGCGGTTCCGCTGAGCTGGTGGCTGGTCGAGGAGCCGGCGGCGATGATCGGGTTCGCCGCCGCCAGCGCGGTGTTGGTCGTGTTCGTGCACCGCGCCAACATCGCCCGTCTGCGCGCCGGCCGCGAAAACCGCTTCGACAGGGCGCGCCTGGCTTACTGGCTCAAGCGGCGCGATGAGTAGCCCGCAGGCAGAGGCACCCGCGGCGCTGATTCGCGCGCTCGCAGACGGCTCCGCGCATTCGGAGCGCGCGCTCCGCGCCCGGCTCGCGATCGACTCGGTGGAGCTGACCGAGCAGCTCGAACGACTGCCGCCGCTCGGCCTGTATCCACGCAAGCTCGCCGGCGGCTGGAGTCTCCCGGAGCCGCTGAACCTGCTCGATTCGGCGCTGATAGCGGCCGAGCTGGACGTATCCGAGCGCGCGCGCATCGGCGACCTGATCGTGCTCGATCAGGTCGATTCCACCAACGCTGAGCTCAGGCGGCGGAAGGCGCCCGGCGGCGACCGAGCGCTGGTGTGTCTGGCCGAATTCCAGACCGCCGGACGCGGCCGCCAACGGCGGACCTGGATTTCCCCGTATGCCCAGGGCCTGTGCCTGTCGCTGCGCTGGCGCTTCTCCGCCGGCGCTGCTGCCGGTGGGCTCAGCCTCGCGCTCGGGGTGGCGGTGCGGCGCGCGCTGACCGCGCAAGGACTGTCGGACATCCAGCTCAAATGGCCCAACGATCTGCTGGTCGGCGAACGCAAGCTGGGCGGAATCCTGGTCGAGTTGCTGGGCACGACGCCGTGCGAGCTGATCGCCGGCAACGGTCTGAATTGGCGCCTGCCACCGGCCGTGGGACGCGCCATCGACCAGCCGTGGACCGACCTCGAGACCCTGACGGAGAACGCGCCGCCGGACCGGAACCACCTTGCCGCCGGCGTCGTCGGGCACGCGCTGGCCGCGCTTTCCGAGTTCGCCGTCGCTGGGCTGGAGCCCTTCGTCGCCGAGTGGCGCGCCGCCGACGCCTTTGCCGGGCGGGAGATCGCGGTCGGGAAAGGCGCCGGCCGGCTCGTCGGCACCTCGCTCGGAATCCGCTCGGACGGGAGCCTGCGCCTGGCCACGCCCGGAGGCGAACGGCGGGTTATCGCCGGCGAGCTCGAACTGCGCGGATGAACCTGTTGATCGACCTCGGCAATACCAGGATCAAGTGGGCGCTGGACGGGGGCTCGGGTCCCGAAACTTTAGCGGCGAGGAGCCACGGCGGGACGATCGACAAGCGAATACTCGACGAGCTGTGGGACGAAGTGCCGCGGCCGGCTCGGATCGGTTGCGCCTCGGTGCTCGGCAACGACGCCGAGCAGGCTCTGGAACGCTGGTGCCGGTCACGCTGGGGGAGGGAGGTCGAATTCGCCGCCAGCGCTGCGCGTGCTTTCGGCATCGTCAATGCCTATGCCGACCCGGCGCAGCTCGGAGTAGACCGCTGGATGGCGCTGGCGGGAGCGCGATCGCTCGCTGCCGGCGGCTTCTGCGTGATCGATGCGGGCACCGCGGTCACGGTGGACCTGGTCGATCCCGACGGCCGCCATCGCGGCGGCTGGATCGTGCCCGGTGCGCGGCTGCTGTGCCGGAGCCTGACCGGCGGCACGGCGCGGGTGCGCGCCGCGCCTGGCGAGGCACCGCCGGCCTGGGGCACCGATACTACGGAGTGCGTGCAGAGCGGAGTCGAGGCGATGTTTGGTGGCCTGCTGCGGGTGCTGGCCGAGCGTATGGGCGAGCACGCGGCCGGCGCCGCTGAGATCTTCGTGACCGGCGGCGACGCGGCGCGGTTCATGCGCCTGCTGCCCGCCGCGCGCGAAGTGCCAGACCTGGTGCTCCGGGGGGTGGCCGTGATGCTCGCTGGGAGCGAAGCCGAGTGATCGTTCGAATCCTGTTCTTCGCGCTGCTGGCGGCCAATCTGGGCTATTGCGCGTGGACCCTGAGTCAGCCTGCCCCGCCGCCGCCCGAGCCGCCGCCGGTGGAGGAGGGGGTCAAGCGGCTGGTGTTGATCCGCGAGCGCGAAGAGCAGCTCCTGCGCGAGGGCGGCGACCTCGGTTCCGGAATGGACAGCGACTGCTACGCGCTGGGACCGTTTCAGACCCAGGCCGACGTGCGCCGGGTCGCCAACGCGATGGCGACCTCGGTCGCGCAGAGTCGCCAGCGCCAGCAGATGCAGACGCTGGATCGCGGCTTCTGGGTATTCCTGCCGGCGGTGGCCACGCGCGAGGACGCGCTGAACCTGGCGCGCGAGCTGTCGGCGGCCGGCCTCAAGGATTACTACGTGGTCACCGCCGGCGACCGCGAGAACACCGTGTCGCTCGGTTTGTTCAAGGAAGAAGAGAACGCCGTGCGGCGCCAGGCCGCGCTCCAGGCGCTCGGCTTCGACGCCCAGATCACCCGCCGCCGGGAGGAAGCGCTGGTGTATTACTTCGACTACCGGCGTGAGGAAGGCGTGGTCGCGCCGTGGGAGCGCGTCGTCGCCTCAAACTCCGGCGTAACCCACCGCCCGATACCGTGTTTCCGCTAGAAACTTGCGCTGAAAACACCGTCAGGTTTTCCGCGTTCGTCTGGCCCCTTTCGGACCAATTGCGGTCTTTCTAATCGCGACTACGCAAGTTCGATAACGATTTTCCCGTTTGCGAGGTTACGGTCCATTAACTCGTGCGCACTCTGGAGTCGATCAAACTCGAATCTCGGTCCGGTCTTGAGTCTTAAATCTCCGGACTCGACCAATGATACGTAGTGCTGAAGTTGTTCCACGGAAATATCGGAGGCCTCACCACTGTATGAGGTCAGTTTGACGCCAGTAGGCACGTCTCCCATCGGGCGAAACTCCGGAATGGTCCATTGCCCGCCTAGAATTCCTGTCATGCACACAATGCCGCCGCGCCTTGTCGCCTGCAGCGAGTCCAGTAACGTGGTGGTGCCAATAAGCTCAAGCACACGGTCTATTCCATCCGCATATATCGATCGGATGTTCGCCGCTATTGATCCATTATCAACGACCACATGTGTCGCACCCGCGGCAATGAGTTCGTCAGACTTATCCGGGTTGCGAGTCGTCGCAGTAATCTCGAGACCGGCGGACTTCGCCAGTGCCATCGCCGCAAAACCGATGGATGATGTGGCGCCGCGTACCAACAGGGATTGTGCTCGGTCAATCTCCAGGCCGGTGTGGAGCGATCCATGTACCGTCTGTAACATTTCGGGCAGGGCACCAAGAACTCCCCATTCCAGCTCCGTTCGCAACGGAAAGACGTTTGACCGTGGGACCAAAACGTATTCAGCATAGGAACCGTCGAATTGGCGCCCCATTCCGCCCATCATCGCCGCAACTGTCTGACCAGGGTCGAGGTCTCCGTTAGGCGCTTCTACTACTTCACCGACGCACTCGATACCAAGGATTCGTGGGAACGACACTGAGGGAGAATCGCCCCGTCGGGTAAACCATTCGGATCTGTTGAGTCCAAAGGCGCGATTTCGAATCAGGACCCAATCCTGACGAGGCGACGGGTTCTCGACCTCCCCAAGCTCCAGCTTGTCTGGGCCACCGGGTTCTGTGATCACGTATGCGCGCATGCAGTTGGAAGTCTCTGTTTACAAGATCTCGCAGGGGGCGACCGTCAGCCAGGGGCGCGCTACGGAGGTTGGTGGCCCAAGGCAGTTCGCTTGGCTTTAGTGTAGCGCGATGCACCATCGGCTGGTCCATGAAGG
>JBFGYD010000253.1:0-4716 GCA_041587615.1 Lysobacterales bacterium | reverse complement strand
GTGTGTGGTCGAGCCTGCGCCCGACCGAAAAGACTACTAGCTCGCCGGACGATGCGTCAACGGCCGCTCGTCACGCCTGGGCGCGCGCGAATCGACTTTGAGGTAGCGCCTGAGTTCCGCGATGCAGCGCGACAGCCCCCCTCATGTTACGGCGGGGCCTGCCTCAGTAGTGCGACTCGGGTACCGATTCGCTTACAGGCTCGCTGCTGCGTCCACCCGCGCCAGATTCGCCCGCTGGCGTTCGTTGTTGGCGTGGATCTGTTGCATGGCCGCTTCGAAGCGCAGGGTGCCACGCAGGGGTTCGTACCACGGCATGCGGGTGTTGAGCCACCAGAAACTGTAATGGCCGTGTTCGACTTGGGTTTCGAACGCCGCAATCGCCCGGTCCAAGTCGCCGCGGATCAGGTAGCAAGCGGGATAGTCGAAGCGATCCGCGTGCTCGACGTATTTGGGCAGCTCGTTTTCCATGTAGTCCAGCGTGCGCGCCAGCAGCGCCTCGCCCACATCGGGCTCACCGGTGCGCGCCAGCACCCAGGCGACGGTGCAGCCGAGGGCGCCCTGTTGATCGAGGGCGGCGGCCCAGGTGTCGCGATCGAAGAACCGCGGTTCGGCGATGACGAAGGATTCGCGCGCGCCGCGATAATCCTCGCTGAGCAAACGAATGGAGCCGAAAGTGATCTGATTACTGGGCAATCGACCAGTCCGGCTGTCCACCCAGTTCACGGCTTCCAGTGCCGCCGCATAGTTCTGCCGGTAGAGGCTGTCGAGCGCATCGACATAGCCGTTGGCTACATGCTCGCGGTCGAGTTCCTCGATAGTCTTCTTGATCGCCGCCACACCCGTCTGATCGCCCAGGTTCAGCAGAGGGAGGGTCTGAATCGCATAGTTGAGTATCCTTCCTGGATCCAGTTCCGTGCCCGTGCGCAACCACCGGACCTGCTCGTCGAAGCGGCCGTTCAATTCCGCAAGCCGGGCGTGCATGCTAAAGGCCGGCACAAACTCCGGGTCCATTTCGAGCAGGCGCTGGAGTTGTCGATCGGCATCCTCGAATCGACCGAGGGTTAGGTAGGTATCGGCGACGTTGGCCTGGATGATCGAAGACAGCGGGTCCAGCTCGGCTGCTTTGCGGATCAGCTCAAGCGCTCGCGCGTACCGGCTCGGCCAGTTGCGCAGGAAGCTTGCGTACCAGAAGTGAGCCGTGGCGTAGTTCGGGCTCAACTCGATGGCCCTTCGAAAGGCCGCCTCCGCTTCCTCGTAGCGCTCCTGGTCCCGGTAGAACGCGGCCAGGGAAAGGTGTGCTTCGCCGAGCCGGGGGTTCAGGTCCAGCGCGCGGCGTACGGCCTGCTCCTGACGGGCGAGCATTTCCATTCGGTCGGCGGTGCTGTAAAAGGGCAACAGGTTTGCCGTTTCCGCGAGCCCGACCCAGGCCACGGCAAACTGCGGATCCAGCTCCACGGCCCGCTCGAATTCCGCCATTGCCTGCTCCAGGTCGGTGGAGTTGCGCCGCGCCATCCGCTGCCGGCCCCGCAGGTAGGCGTTGTACGCGGCCAGGTTGTCGGTCGGCCGGTCCGAAATACGGCGCCGTTCTTCGGGCGACAGCGTTGCTTTCAACGCCGCGGCGATCTTTTCCGAGATCTCGCTCTGGATCTCGAACAGGCTCTCCGCGGTCAGCTCCCGGTCGAAGATCTCGCCCCACAGGTGCCCTTCGTTTCGAGCGTCGATCAATTGGACGTTGATCCGCACGGTTCCGCCCGAGCGCTGTACCGCGCCCTCCATGATCGTGGCCACCCCCAGTTCGGCGGCGATCTCGCGGATCGGCTTCGCGGTGTCCTTGAAGCGCAGCATCGAGGTCCGCGAGATCACCTTCAGCGAGCCGATGCGCGCCAGGTTGGTCAGCAGGTCGTCGTGGATGCCCTCGACGAAGAACTCGTCCTCTTCCAGGCTGCTGCGGCTGGCGAACGGCAGCACGGCGATCGATTGCCGCTTGACCTCGTCGGCCGGCGTCGCCTCCGTCTGCGCGGTTGGGTCCGAGTCGGCTACCGACTCGGCCGCGGTCTCGGGGGCCGGCTCGGGCTGTCGCTCGGAGAAGCGGGATTCCCAGATGAAATACGCCAGCGCAACCGCCAGCATGACGATGATGACGCGGTCCAGCCTGCGCCCGGTTTGCGGCGTGATCGACTCTTCCCGGTCGACCTCGTGCTCACGCTTCAGGCCCTCGGGGGTCAGCTCGAAGGCCCACGCGAAAAACAGCGCCAGCGGCAGCCCGATCAGCACGACCGTCACGACAATGGGTCCGACCTGCTCGGGAAGCTTGAGCAGCTCCGACAGCACCTCGGTGAATTGCAGCAACAGCCACGAGCCGACCACGTAGGCAATGCCCACGCGAAACACGTTCCTGCGCTTGAGCTCCTGGAACAGCGACATGTCGTTGCTACCCTGCGGCGACGGCGGACCGTAGAAGGGTTGACGTGGCGTCATCATACCCAAATTTGGGGGCAAGCTCGCTGGGCCAAAGGTCCGGGGCGCCGACAGAGGGGCGCTTGGCTACGGCGAATTACCCACGCGGCTCAAGCGCTTCGTGGAGAACCGGGGCTTCGCAACCTCGCCCGACGCGCGGGCAATTCGGCTGGAGGTCGAAAACCAGGAAACCTTCATGGATTCGCTGCGGCTCGAGGTCAGTATGAACGGCGAATGGGTCACCAGTCACGCGGTCGAACTGATTCTGTTCGATGCCGACGCACGGCGCGCGAGGACCTACCGGACGAACGCGTGGCGCGTAGAGAACGTCTTTTGGGATCTCCAGAGACTCGCAGCCGAGCAGCGTTAATCGGCATATTGCATCAGTTTCCGGTATTGGTGGCCGATTCCGCGAGAGCCGCTTTGTCGATAGTCAGCCCAGTTGCTTGCCTGTGCCTGCGGCGCCGATCGAGTTGATCGGTCCCCGGCCGCGATGACCCACTCCGTCACCCACTGGTGCGGAGGACACCTAACTTAACTAACCGGTTTCGAGCCTCTGCCTGCGGACCAGCAGGATCGCAAAAACCACAGAGACAATCACCCATACGGCGACCCGGTCACGCCGCGTAGCGGCGCCGGTCGAGCTGGCGGTATTGGATCGCCTCGCTCAAGTGCGGCGCCTTGATCAGCGGCGCGCCGGAGAGATCTGCGATGGTGCGCGCCAAACGCTGGATGCGATGGCAGGCGCGCGCGGATAGTCCCAAACGATCGACGGCTCGCGCCAGTAGCGCCGCCTCCGGTTTGGCGAGTTTGCAGTGGCGCGCGGTGGCGGCTGCGTCGAGCAGCGCGTTGGCCGCGTCCTGGCGCGCGAGCTGGTGGTCGCGGGCCGCAATGATGCGCTCGCGCACGCGCTCAGTCGCTTCGCCCGGCTGCATCGACTGCAACTCGGCCGCTCCTACGCGCGCCATCCGCACGTGCAGGTCGATGCGGTCCAGCAGCGGCCCGGAGACCTTGCGCTGGTAGCGCTCGATCTGGCCGGGGCCACAGCCGCAGCGGCCCTCGCGGTCGCCGTGGTAGCCGCACGGGCACGGGTTCATCGCCGCGATCAATTGGAAGCGGGCCGGAAACTCGGCCTGGCGGGCGGCGCGGGAGATGACGATGCGGCCCGACTCCAGCGGTTCGCGCAGCACCTCCAGCACGCGGCGGTCGAACTCGGGCAGCTCGTCCAAGAACAGTACCCCGTGGTGGGCCAGCGAGATTTCACCGGGCTTCGGGTGGCTGCCGCCGCCGACCAGCGCCACGGCCGAGGCGGTGTGGTGGGGCGCACGGTAGTTGCGGCGACGCCAGTGGGCGGGGTTAAAGCCGGCACCCGAGACCGAGGCCACCGCGGCGGTCTCCAGCGCCTCGGCTTCGCTCAGCGGCGGCAGGATGCCCGGCAGGCGGATCGCCAGCATCGTTTTGCCGGTGCCGGGCGGGCCGAAAAGCAGCAGGTTGTGACCGCCCGCGGCGGCGACTTCCAGCGCGCGGCGCGCCTGGTGCTGGCCGCGTACGTCCGCTAGATCGGGATAGACCCGCGGAGCAGGTGCCGGTTGTTCCGGTGTGCCCAGATTGCCCTCGCCGCGCAGGTAGCGGACGACCTCCAGAATGTGGTTGGCCACCCGCACCCGGCAGCCCTCGACCAGCGAAGCCTCGGCGCCGCACGCGACCGGCACCACTAGCGTCCGACGCGCTTCGCGCGCTTCCAGCGCCGCCGGCAGCACCCCGCGGCAGGGCCGCAGTTCGCCGTTGAGGCCCAGCTCGCCGAGGAACTCGTGATCGGCCAGACTCGGGGCGTGAATTTGCTCGGAGGCAACGAGCACGCCCAGCGCGATCGCCAGGTCGTAGCGGCCGCCTTCTTTCGGCAGGTCGGCCGGCGCGAGGCTGATGATAATCCGCTTCTGGGGCCACTCGAAGCCGACGTTCTGAACCCCGGCGCGCACCCGGTCCTTGCTTTCCTTGACCGCGGTCTCGGGCAGACCGACGATCGACAGCGCCGGGCGGCCACCCCAGATGTGCACTTCGACGCTGATTTCCGGCGCGGCAACGCCCTGCTGCGCGCGGCTGAGCACGATAGCCAGACTCATGGCTCCTTCCCTGGACCGAATCCTCGATTGGGCCCCAGTCTAGCCGGCGCCGCGCGCGTGAACCATCGGCGATCGGCGCGCCCGACTGTCAGAAAAGCGCGATCATGAGAGGAGCTTGCGCCGGCGGACTCTGCTG
>JBFGYD010000252.1:0-4722 GCA_041587615.1 Lysobacterales bacterium | reverse complement strand
GTGGAGTTCGGCATCACCGACCCAAGTTGGACGAGCCTCCCGCTGGATTCAGGCACCCGGCGGGTGCTGATGGACGGCCTGCGAATTCTGTACGACCCGCAGGGCCTGCTCGGTGCGGCCCGCGACGCCGCGGTCGCTTGATACTTACAGTGTAAGTTTACATTGTAAGTGATGAGCGTGTCGTCAGGTCCTTTAACCCGTGAGCGGGTGCTAAGCGCCGCCGTTTCGCTGGCGGATCAGAGCGGAATCGCTTCGCTGTCGATGCGCAAGCTAGGCCAGCGGCTCGGGGTCGAGGCGATGTCGCTGTACAACCACGTCGCCAACAAGGACGACGTGTTGGACGGGATGGTCGAGGTGGTGGTTGCCGAGTTTGAGCTGCCGTCCCCCGAAGCCAACTGGCAGGCGGCCCTGCGCCTGACGGCGAGGACGGCCCGCGAGGTGCTGCTGCGTCATCCCTGGGCGCCGGCTCTGATCGAATCACGGGCCACGCGCAGTGACGTGCGGTTCCGATATGCCGAAGCGGTGGTCGGGACGTTGCGCCGCGCGGGCTTCCCGATCGAGCTGGCCTACAGGGCGCAACTCACCCTCAACAGCTACATCTATGGCTTCACGCTGCATGAGATCAACCCACCGTTTGAGCCCGAGGAACGTCAGGACGTAGCCGCGGCCGCGCGGCTGCAGGTTTCCCCGGACGAGTACCCGTTCCTGACCGAGGTGATGGACATGATCCTCCAAGCTGGGCCAAGCAGGCCTGGCCGGAAGGGCGCGACGACGCACGCGTCGGAATTCGAGTTCGGCCTCGATCTGATTCTCGATGGACTCGAGAGGCTCAAGCGTGAATTGGGACGACAGGGCACGGAAGTATGACGATGAGATAACGCGGCATGATTCGCTCTACGCGAGAACTGTCGGCGCTGCCACGTCACTGCTGAGAGCTTCGGATGTGGTCCTCGATTTGGGCTGCGGGTCCGGGGAAATAATTCTCGACATCGCGAGTCGCGTGCGGCGGGTTCGCGGCATCGACACGCACACCGACGCGTTCGATGGGCGCCTGGCGGAGGCCTAGTCTACGGTGCGCCGTAGGCGCGCAGGAAGGTGTCGACGCAGGCTTCGACGTAACGCTCGGTTTCTTCCGGTGAGGGCCCGCCGGGGACGTTGAGCAGCGCGTGCAGGTGGGCATCTCCCTGGATCATGAACAGCAGCTGCCGGGCCGCGGTCGCGGTATCGGCGATGCGCAGGCCGCCCTTGCGCACCTGGGAATCGAGATAGTCCTGAAAGCTCGCCTTGAGTCGCGCCGGGCCGGAGTCGTGGAACAGCTCCGAAAGGCGCGGGTTGTGGTCGGCCTGGGCGCACAGCAGGCGCTTGAGGCGGATCGCGTCATCGCTCAGCAGCAGTCCGTTGAACTGGTGCGCCATCTCCAGCAGCATCTCACGGGTCGACAGGTCGCGCTGAAAAAAGCTGTCGGTCATCTGGTAGCTGACGCAGCGGTTCTCGACGCAGGCGCAGAACAGCTTTTCCTTGTTGTTGAAGTGGCTGTAGACGGTCTGCTTGGACACGCCCGCGCGCTCGGCGACTTCGTCCATGCTCACGTCGTAACCCTTCTCCAGAAACAACTGGGTGGCGGCCCGGTAGATCTGCTGCTTTTTTTCCTCGCTTTTCGGACGTCCTTTGGCGGTTTCGCTTGCTGCTGACATCGACCCATCCATGACTTTTTTCATACTAGACTGTCCAGTCTAAAAAGCGTAGACTGCATTTCTAGACTAGACTGATCAGTCTTATAAGGGTTACGGACATGATTTACAAGCGCTCAAAAATAGCAGCCGTTGCCGCCGGCGGCAAAGCGGTGGCCCTTGCTGCCCTGCTGGCGGCACTCGCGGCTTGCGCCCGGCCCCAGGCCGCAACCGTGGACGGGGAATACCTGCACCTCGTTGCGCCGCTGGCGATCACGCGTGATGAGCATTACGAGATTTCGCGCGAGTTCGCCGGGCTGGTCGACGCCGCGCAGAGCACCGACATTGGATTCGAGCTGGCCGGCCAGGTCGAGCGGCTACTGGTCGACGAGGGCGACGCGGTGACCCGCGGTCAGGTGATCGCGGAGCAGGACACCCGCCTGCTCCAATCCGACCGTGATGATTTGAGCGCCCAGCGCCGCGACGTCGAGGCGCGGCTCGAGCTGAATCGCCTGAACTCCGCGCGCGCTAGGGAGCTGAATGACAAGGGCTTTGCGTCCGAGCAGCGCGTCGACGAGTTGGCAGCGGAAAGGCGCTCGCTGACGGCTGCCATCGGCCGACTGGACGCGGCCTTGGCCGCCAATCGGACGCGGCTCGAAAAAGCGCGGATCAAGGCTCCCTACGCGGCCACGATCGCGCGCCGCTTTATCGACGAAGGCGCCGTGGTCGACGGCGGCAGCCCGGTATTCCGGCTGATCGAAAGCGCCCGGCTGGAAGCCCGCGTCGGGATCCCGGTGCGGCTTTTGGAAGCCGTGCAATTGGGTGACCAACTACCGGTCCGGGTCGCCGGCACCGAGCACTCGGCGACCGTGATCGGCATCAACCGCGACGTGACCCGCGCTACGCTGACGGTGCCGGTGCGTCTGGGGTTGGGGCCGGAGGTCGACGCGGTGCCGGGCGACCAGGCCTACCTGCGCCTGATCGAAACCGTGGACGCAAGCGGATTCTGGGTCCCGCTGGAAGCGCTGACCGACGGCCTGCGCGGATTGTGGAATGTGTACGTGCTGACTCCGGGCGAGGCACCCGACAGCCACGTTCTGGAAGCTCGCGACGTGCGGGTGCTGCACGCGACCGCCGAACGGGCCTTTATCAACGGCGCGCTGACCGACGGCGAGCAGATCGTCGCCGCCGGCTTGCAGCGGGTGGTGCCCGGCCAGCGGGTGCGGGCCGGCGATGCGGTGGCGATGACAAGCCCGGCGGACGCGGTGATCGGGAGCTGATGCAATGTTGGGTGATTATCTGCGCAACGGTCGCTTCCTGGCGCTATCGATCGCGCTGCTGATCGTGGCCGGGCTGGCGGCGCTCACGACGCTGCCGCGCACCGAGGACCCGCGGGTTCTGAACCGCCTCGGCATCATCCTGACCGCGTACCCCGGCGCTACCCCGGAACGGGTCGAGGCGCTGGTGTCGGATCCGATCGAAAACGAGATGCGGCGCCTGCCCGAGATCCGCAATATCTCGTCGACCTCACGCGCCGGGCTGTCGATGGTCATGATCGAGTTGAAGGACGAGATCACCGACACCGCCGCGATCTGGTCCAAGGCGCGAGACTATCTGGCCGACGCGCAGCCGAAGCTGCCGGCCGGCGCGCTGGAGAGCGAGTTTCACGACGACCGCGGGTATGCGTTTACGCTGCAGGTCGCGCTGACCTGGTCTGGACCGGGAGAGATCGATCTGGGCATTCTCAACCGCTACGCACGCGAACTCGAGGCGCGCCTGCGCGCGGTGCCGGGCACCGAACTCGTGCGCCTGTACGGCGAACAGCACGAGGAGATCCTGGTGCGGATCGATCCGCAGCGGCTCAGCGCGCTGGGGCTGCCGGCCGACGCGGTGGCCGACGCGGTTGGGCGTAGCGACGCCAAAGTCGCGGCCGGGCAGTTACGCAACCGGTTTAACAGCCTCCAGGTCGAGGTCAGCGGCGAACTCGATTCACTCGAGCGGGTACGAGAGATACCGGTGTCGGTGACCCCGTCGGGTGAGACCATTCGGGTCGGCGACCTGGCCACGGTCGAGCGCGCGGTGCAGGATCCGCCCAGCGAGATCACGCTGGTCGACGGCCGCCAGGGGATCGTCGTGGCGGCGCGCATGCTCAACAATTTGCGCATCGACCGCTGGCGCGAGCGGGTCGACGAGGTCCTGATTCGCTTCGACCAGGCGGCCAGCGCGAACATAGCCGTGGACGTGATCTTCGACCAGAGCGGCTACACCGAAAAACGGCTCGGCGACCTGGCGTTGAACGTCGCGATCGGCTTCGGGCTGATCGTCGGCGTGCTGCTGGTGACGCTGGGCTTAAGCGCCGCGCTGGTGGTCGCGCTCGCGCTGCCTTTAACCGCGCTGTTCACGCTGACGGTCATGAACTACGTGGGCCTGCCGATCCACCAGATGTCGGTTACTGGCTTGGTGGTCGCGCTCGGCATCATGGTCGACAACGCGATCGTCATGGTCGACTCGATCCAGCGCAAACGTCGCGCCGGAGTGCGCGCGCTGGCCTCGATGCTGGAGTCGATCCGCCACCTGTGGCTGCCGCTGCTGGGCTCGACCCTGACCACGATCCTGGCCTTTGCGCCGATCGCGCTGATGCCCGGCCCGGCCGGGGAATTCGTCGGCGGCATCGCTCTGTCGGTGATGTTCTCGCTGGTCGGCTCCTACCTGATCTCGCACACGATCATCGCCGGGCTGGGTGGCCGGGTGCTGGGCCGCTGTCCCGAGGGCGACTGCAGCGGCATGGTGTGGCAGGGGCTTCAGGCCAAGCGTCTCGGCGAGTGGTTCAGCCGCCGCCTGCGCTGGGCGCTGGCTCATCCGCGAACGAGCCTGGCTCTCGTGCTGGCTCTGCCGCTGGCCGGATATTGGGCGGCAGGGCAAATGACCGAGCAGTTTTTCCCACCGGCGGACCGCGACATGTTCGGAATCGAGGTGCGCCTGGCGCCGCAGTCGAGCATCGACAACACCGCCCGGGTCACCCGCGAAATCATCGACCGGCTCGAGGCCGAGC
>JBFGYD010000251.1:0-4727 GCA_041587615.1 Lysobacterales bacterium | reverse complement strand
CGGCAAAATTACTGCGCGGGTTTAGCCCCGCCGCAGCGCCCAAATCTCCGCGGGTTCGGGCTCTCAGCTGATGGCGTCTGCGTCCACAGGGTACCACCGGAAACCGCTTTCGGCAGCATGCTCAGTCGGCCAGCGCGACCCCGAACGGCGTCGCGGTCGCAGAATCGAAACAAACCAGTTCAACCCGTTCGATGCCACGCGCCTGCGGGTCGAACGCGCGAATCGCGCCCACGGCCACCGCGGCCGCCTTGGCGATCGGATAACCGTAAACGCCGCAGCTGATGGCCGGAAAAGCGATCGAGCGCAGTCCGCGCGACGCCGCCAACTCGAGGCAGTTACGGTAGCAAGAGGCCAAGAGCGCCGCCTCGTCCGCACTCCCACCCTGCCAGACGGGCCCCACAGTGTGGATCACGTGCCGCGCCGGCAGCCGGTAGCCCGCCGTTATCCGGGCCTCACCCGTCGGGCAGCCGCCGAGAGCCCGACATTCTTCCTTGAGTTCCGGCCCTGCCGCGCGGTGGATGGCGCCGTCGACTCCGCCGCCACCGAGCAGGCTCGAATTGGCGGCATTGACGATCGCATCCACCCGCGCGGTGGTGATGTCGCCGACAATGACTTCGATCGTCATTGGACTGGAGTCTAGGACAGGGCCTTGCGGTAGCGCCGCTTCAGGATCTCGACCCGACGCACGAATTCCCGGGTCTGATCGAACGGCGGTACCCCCCCGTGCTGTTTGACCGCGTTTTCGCCGGCGTTGTAGGCCGCGCTGGCGAGACGATAGTCCTGATCGAACAGGTCCAGCAGCAGCCGCAGGTAGCGCACGCCGGCATCGATATTCTGGGCCGCGTCATACGGCGCGGTAACCCCGAAACGATCCTGAGTATCGGGCATGAGCTGCATCAGACCCTGCGCCCCCATGTCGGACACGGCTCGGATCCGGAAGGCCGATTCGGCATGGATGACCGCCCGCACCAGCGCCTCGTCCACCCTGTAACGCTCGCAAGCGTCCAGGATCTCTTCACCAAACGAGCGCAAGTCCAGACTCACCTGATGCCAGTCGACCGCGCGCTGCCATTTGCACTCCCGGCATTTGATTCGGATTATTTTGTAATTCTCACCGTTGCGGGGGCGCTGGTCGGTGTAGTGAATGACCCCATTGGCATCGACGAACTTGTACACCTGGGCCAGTCCGAGAGCCGGTGCCAGCAAAGCCGCCACCAACAGTCCGGCGCGCCCGGCGGTCGTGCGATCCAATGTCGGTCTTTTTGTCACGGTTGCATCATACGCTCTTGGCGGGTCATTATAGCGACCTCAATCTCATTTAAAAACATTGGCTTAGACAAATTATTTCCGTACCGTGATGAGCGAAGGCACCCTGAAGCACATTGGCGGATGCCACTGCGGCGCGGTGCGGTTCGAGATCCAAACCCCTCCCAAGGTGGAAGTACAGCGCTGCAACTGCAGCATTTGCGCGATGAGTGGATTCGTTCACCTGATCGTGCCGGCAGAGCGATTCCGGCTGCTCGCCGGAGAAGACGACTTGAGCCGGTATCAGTTCGGAACCCGGACCGCGCGCCACCTGTTTTGCCGTCGCTGCGGGATCAAGTCCTTCTACGTGCCGCGCTCCAATCCGGACGGATTCAGCGTCAACTTCAACTGCCTCGAATCGCGCCGTTTCGAAGACGTTCAATTCAGCGACTTCGACGGCCAAAACTGGGAACGTCACGGCGCCCAGCTGGCGCATCTTTCCAAGGATTAACCGGGCCTCCCGGCCCGGCGCTCCGCTCAGTCGTAATAAAGATCGTCGATCAGGAAATAGCCGCCGTGCGCGGGGCAGTGAAAGTACGCGTCGTAGTTGGCGTACAAATGAACCACTGGCCGGTGGCGGTGATAGTGATACCTAGGCGCGTAGTAATGGTGACCTCCGCGGTGGCGGTGGCGGCGGTAGTGGGGTTGCGGGCCATACCAGCGGTGGCCGCCATAGTGATACCGGTGCTTGCGATAACCGTGGTGGCTGAAGGGCGCGTAGCCGTGCCGGTGACGGCGATTGTTGTGATGACTACCCCGGTGCCGGTGATCGCCATACCGCCGGTGATCGCCGTGGCGCCGGTGATCGCCGTGGTGCCGGCGATCGCCGCGGGGTCCCCGCTGGTGTCCCCGGTCGCGGTAACTTGCATGGCTGGCGGAGACTCCATGACCGTGGGCCGTCGCGGCCGGGGCCGGTCTTGGCGCCGCGATCAATACCAACCCCAGCGCCAGCGTCGCAACCGCAAAGTACATCTTCATGGCGTCGCTCCGTTAGCTGAAAATTCGGAGTCAGCTTAAGTGAGAGCAACTGAATCAGCGCTGAATACCCAGCAGCGGTGCGGCGAGCGCCGATTGAAGTCGGGCGGGACCGTGCGCGCTGAGATCTCCTCGACCCGGCAGTTCAAGGAATTAAGGGCGGTCGAGTCCAGCCGGAAGCGACGATAGTTGGTGGAGAACACAATCCGCCCGCGCGGCGCGAGACATCGCCGGCATTGTTCGAGCAGGGCCACGTGGTCGCGCTGCACGTCGAAGTCTTCGCGCATGCGCTTGGAGTTCGAAAACGTCGGCGGATCGACCACGATCAAATCGTATCGCTCACGCTCGGCCCGGATCCAATCCAGACAGTTGGCCCGAATCAGGCGATGGCGGGCATGCTCGAGGCCGTTGGCGCGCAGATTCCGGCCGGCCCATTCGAGATAGGTGGCCGACAGGTCCACCGAGGTCGTGCCGGCGGCGCCGCCGGCGGCCGCGTAGACGGTAAAGCCGCCGGTATAACAAAACAGGTTCAAAACCTGCCTGCCGGACGCCCACTCGCGCACCAGGGCACGGGTCTCCCGGTGGTCCAGGAACAGTCCGGTATCCAGATAATCGCTCAGGTTGAGGGTGAACTCGAGTCCTCCTTCGATCACCTGAATCTCGTGCGTACGGGCGCTCAGGCGCTGGTATTGTCGGGTGCCGCGCTGGCGCGCGCGGCGCCGCACGATGAGTTGTTCCGGGCGTCGATCGAGCGCCGTCTGGACCCCGCGGGTCAGCTCCAACAGGCGGCGTTCGGCCAGCGCCGACGGAATCGACGGCGGCGCCTGATATTCCTGGACGTAGACCCAGTCGCCGTAGACATCGACCGCGGCGGCGTATTCCGGGAGGTCGGCATCGTACGCCCGAAAGCAGGAAATCTGATTTTTCTTTAAATAGTTGCGTAACTTTCTCAAGTTCTTCCTGATCCGGTTCGACACCATCTCGGCGCCGGGACCAATCTCAGGCCGAGCGTCGGGCACCGGAAACAGCAGCAACGAGCAAGCCACCGCGCCGTTGAACAGCCGGTAGCGCTTGCGGGGGCGCAGCGGAATCGCGCGCAGCAGCTCCTCGTGCTCGCTGAACAGCGCCGCCTCCCAGCCGCCGAACCCGTCGATCAGGCGTTCACCCAGGACCCGGTAAAGATCGTAAAGCGCGCTCGGGTCACCCATCCGGCGGCCGTATGGGACGTTGGCGACCACCGTGCCCGGCTGATCGCACCCAGGCGGCCGTTCCAGATCGCTGACCTCCACCACCTGCCAGTCGATCGCAGCGTCCAAGCCGGCGCGCCGCGCATTGGCCCGGGCCGCGGCAATCGCTGATGCTGACCGGTCGCGCCCGTGCAGCGGCGGCAGTGCGGTCAAACCGCCGCCCGCGGTCCGCGCCTCCGCCACCAGCCGTCCCCAGGCCATGTGGTCGTGCCCCGGCCAGGCCAGCGTGACCTCATCGGCCCACAGCGCGCCGGGCGCGCGGCCGAGCGCCAGCAGGGCCGCCTCGATCAGCAGGGTGCCGGAGCCACAGACCGGATCAACAAGCGGCGTGCTTTTCGACCAACCGGAGCGCTCGACGATCGCGGCGGCGAGGTTTTCCTTCAGCGGGGCCGCCCCGCCCTGCCCCCGGTAGCCGCGGCGATGGAGCGGCCGGCCGATAAGATCCAGTCCGATGTGCGCTTCGCGCCGGTCCACGAATACGTACAGCCCGATATCGGGTCGGCTACGATCGACCGTTGGACGCCCGCCGGGACGCGGACGCAGCCGGTCGGCGATCGCGTCTTTGACCTTGAGCGCGGCGATGCGGGTGTCTCGAAAGGCGGGATGGGAGCGCACCGCGCCGTGCACCGCAAAGCTATGGTGCGCGCCGAAGTGCGCGTCCCAGTCGATCCCGGCGGCCAGTTCGTACAGTTCATCCGCCGAGGCCACCGGGGCGTGCGCGAACTCGAGGTGAATGCGACTGGCCAGACGGCTCCAAAGGGCAACCCGGTAGCCCAGTTCCAGCGCGCCTGAAAAGTGGACCCCGGCCAGGGACTCGTGAGCGTCGCCCGCGCCGAGCGCCTTGAGTTCGTCGACCAGCAGGTATTCGACCCCCCGGGCACAGGAGGCAAACAAGCGCATCAGAGCGTGCTAACCCGCATATTGGATGAATCGCCCCGCGCGCGGGGCCTCACGGTTATTTTCGGCCCACTTTTTTCTTCTTGCCCGCGGCGCTCTTGCGCTTGCGCGCCTTGGGCCGCGTATTGCCGTAGCTGCCGGCATTGATCTTGCCCCGCCTGGAACGCTGATCGCCTTTTCCCATCACCAACTCCTCGCCGCCGTGTCGTGCAATATGTGGGCTTGGGGTGGGTCCGTCAAGCTCACCTCGGGTGCCGGCGCAAGGCGCCGCGGCCGTCGAAGTTGGGTAAACTGGCGCTTCGG
>JBFGYD010000250.1:0-4729 GCA_041587615.1 Lysobacterales bacterium | reverse complement strand
GGGCCCCGGCGGTGCGAAACATCCCCTGGGCGCGGGCGTAGGCCTCGACCAGCGCCACTTGCTCGGCGCTCCGGCCCGACAGCCTCAGGTAGCGCAGCGCCTCGGCGTCGATCGGGAAGATGCCGCAGGTCGCCCCGTATTCGGGCGCCATGTTGGCGATCGTCGCGCGGTCGGCCAGCGGCAGGTGCTCGAGGCCGTCCCCGAAAAATTCGACAAACTTGCCGACCACCCCCTTGGCGCGCAGCATCTGGGTCACGGTCAGGACCAGGTCGGTGGCGGTGGCGCCCTCCGGCAGGCGGCCGTCCAGGCGAAAACCGACCACCTGCGGAATCAGCATCGAGATCGGCTGGCCCAGCATCGCGGCCTCGGCCTCGATCCCGCCGACCCCCCAGCCGAGCACGCCAATGCCGTTGATCATCGTGGTATGGGAGTCGGTGCCGACCAGCGTGTCGGGATAGGCGATGTATTCGCCGGGCGCCGTCTCGCGTCCGAACACGACCCGCGCCAGATACTCGAGATTGACCTGGTGGACGATACCGGTCGAAGGCGGGACGACCTTGAAATTGTCGAACGCAGTCTGGCCCCAGTGCAGAAATTCGTAACGCTCCTGGTTGCGCTGGAATTCGATCCGCGAGTTCAGGTCCAGCGAGTCGGCGCCGCCGAAGCGGTCGACCTGGACCGAATGGTCGATGACCAGCTCGGCCGGCGACAGCGGATTGATCTGGCCCGGGTCGCCCCCGAGCGCCTCCATCGCGTCGCGCATCGCCGCCAGGTCGACCACCGCCGGCACCCCGGTGAAGTCCTGCAGCACGACCCGGGCCGGGGTGAACGCGATCTCGGTCTCCGGGGCCGCCTTCGGGTCCCATCGGCACAGGGCCTCGATGTCGGAGCGGGTGATGTCGACCCCGTCCTCGTGGCGCAGCAGGTTCTCCAGCAGGATCTTCAGAGAAAAGGGCAGGTGGCTCAGATCGGCCTGCTGGGCCAGCTTGGGCAGCGAAAAATAACCGTACTCCCGGCCGTTGACCTCGAGGGTGCTGCGGGTGCCGAAAGAATCGTTCATGATGTCTCCTTAGAATACTGTGCCTCCGGATTCGGCGGCCACCCGGGATTATCCCGCAAACCCGGAACGATGTCAGGCGTCGATTTCGGCCAGCAGCGCGCGTGCCGTCATGGCCATCACCCGGCCCTTGAACAGCAGCTGCAGGCGCGAACCTCCCACCTGGTGCCACAGCACCGCGGCGCGTACTCCGGCCAGCAGCACCGCGCGCACCCGGCTGACGAAGCGCGCCTGCTGCAGGTACAACGGATTGCCGTGCACCACCACCCGCGGGGTCAGCGTGCTGATGGTGTTCAGATACAGCTCGCCCAGTCGGGACATCCGCGCGTCCTCGGATGACGCCGGGTCCAGGGCGTGAACCTTGGCCGCCTCGACCCCGTCGCGCAAACGCTGGCACAGATCCGGATCGGCGGTCAGCTTTTTCGACAGCTGCAGCAGCGTCATGACGCAGCGCAAATGGTCCATGTCGCGGCGTTGGGCGGTGAAATGCTCCAGCAGCGCAGCCAGCCCCAGCCGCACGCCGGCGACACCGCCGTAGACGGTCTCGATGGACGCCGAATCGATCGAATCGATGCTGGCGATCGACGCCTTCAGCGCGGCCTCGTCGGCGCGGCCGTTGAGCGCGATGTCTTTAGCCAGAGCCGCCGCCTGGAACGCACCGGCCAGCGCGATCACCCGGCGCCTCACCGCGCCTCCAGCGACTGGACCGGCGCGTCGCTGGCCTCGATGACCGCCCCGCCGAGACAGACCTCGCCGGCGTAAAACACGACCGACTGACCGGGCGTGACGGCCCGCTGGGGCGCGTGGAAGCGCACCTCCAGCCGATCGCCGCTCGAGTCCACGACGCAGCCTTGGTCGGGCTGGCGATAACGGGTCTTGGCGCTGCACTGAAAGCTGGATGCCGGCGGCGCCCCGGCGATCCAGCTCGCCTGGCCGGCACTCAGATGGGTGGCGAACAGCAGCGGATGGTCGTGGCCCTGACCGACGTACAGTACGTTGTGCTCCAGGTCCTTGTGGAGCACGTACCAGGGCTGCCCGGAGCCGGCCCGACGGCCGCCGATACCGAGCCCCTGCCGCTGGCCCAGGGTGTAGTACATCAGGCCGTCGTGTTTGCCCAGCAGTTCGCCGTCCGCGGTGCGGATTTCGCCCGGCTGCGCGGGCAGATACTGACTCAGGAAGGCTTTGAAATCGCGCTCGCCGATGAAGCAGATGCCGGTGGAGTCTTTTTTCCCATGCACCGGCAGATCGCTCTCGCGCGCCAGCGCCCGGACCCGCGGCTTTTCGAGTTCGCCGACCGGAAACAGGGTCTTTTCGAGCTGCTGCTGGCCGAGGGTGTAGAGGAAATAGCTTTGGTCCTTGTTGCGGTCACGCCCGCGCCGCAACTGCCAACCGTCGCCGGCGCGGGCGCGACGAACGTAGTGACCCGTTGCGATCAGCTCCGCGCCGAGGTCCTCGGCGTGCTCGATGAAGGTCTTGAACTTGATTTCGCGGTTGCACAGGATATCGGGGTTCGGCGTGCGGCCGTGGCGGTACTCGGCCAGGAAATGCTCGAACACCTGATCCCAGTACTCGGCCGAAAAATTGCGCGTGTACAGCTTGATCCCGATCCGCTCGCATACCGCCAGCGCGTCGGCCGCGTCGCGCTCGGCGGGGCACTGGCCGAAGCGGTCGTCTTCTTCCCAGTTTTTCATGAACATGCCGGCCACCGGGTAATCCTGGCGGTACAGCAGCAGCGCGGCCAGCGACGAATCCACGCCGCCGGACATTGCCGCGATGACCATCGGTTTGCTCATCTGACTGATCGGGTTAACGTTGCCGTGCACCGGCGCCGGTGTTCAAGCCGATGCGGATTGTTCCGCGCTCTCCGTTGATGGGGTTTTTGCGGCCGATTGCAACGCCCGTTCGGGATCCGGCGAAAAGCCCGCGCGCCGCACCAGATCGATGAAGCGGCGCGCCTGGGGCGTGAAAAATCGGCCGCGTTTCATCACCAGGCCGTAGGTGCGCGACGGAAAATAGCGGCCCATGTCGCGGACCTCCAGTGCTTCCTCGCCGGTCAGGCAGATGTCGGTCACGATCGAAATGCCCATGTCGAGCGCGACATAGCGCTTGATCACCTCCCAGCCGCCAACCTCCAGCGCGACGTGATAGGGCACGTCGTGTTTCTGAAACGTCAGGTCCACGATGCGCCAGGTCGACAGGCGCTTGGGCGGCAGAATCAGGCCATAGGGACTCAAATCCTTCAGCCCGATCCGCTTACGCTGGGCCAGCGGGTGATCCGGCGCGGTGATCAGCATCGGCCGGTAGGTGCGGATCGGCTCGTAGCGGATGTCCGGCGGCACGTCGATCATCGAGCCGACCGCCAGGTCCACCTCCTCGTTGCGGATCAGCGACAGGCCGTCCTTGCCGGTCACGTTGTGCAGATGCACGTGGATGCCCGGATGGCGCGCCCGAAAGCGCGAGACCAGGTGGGGCAGGATGTACAGAATCGTCGATTCGCCGGCGGCGATGTCGATCGCCCCGCTCTCGACCCGGCCCAGGGCCGAGTGGAAGGTGTCCGGCAGCGCGGTGATGCCGTCCACCAGCGGGCGCGCGATGTCGTTCAGGGTCCGGCCCTCCGGGGTCAGCCGGATGCGCGGACCGTGGCGTTCGAACAATACCGTGTCCAGCCGTTTTTCGAGCGCGCGGATCTGCAGGCTGACCGAGGGCTGCGACAGAAACAGCTCCTCGGCGGCGCGCGACATGCTGCCGGTGCGGGCCGCGCAGCAGAACGCGCGCAGCGGCTTGAGCAGTTCGCCCTTGTAAAAATAGCGGGGGGTCTTGGCCATCGGCGGCGTCCGATTCATGTATTAATCAATCTAATACTAAATATTGACACGCTTGGCTTGTCAAATGGTTCGTCGATCGCCAAAACTGACCGAGAGCGACGGCGGCGCGGCCTGCCGGCCCGGATCGTACCGGGCCGCTCAACGGGCAGGGCGTCGGCCTTGCGGCGCCAGTTAACACGAGCACGAGGATCGAGACCATGAACCAGGCAAACGGCGGCGGCTCAGAGCTCCGAGCCGAATGGGCAGACCATCCACGCTGGCGCGGCGTCAGCCGGCCGTATCAACCCGACGACGTGGTGCGGCTGCGGGGCACCGTCCCGATCGCGCACACCGTGGCCACGCTCGGTGCGGACAAGCTGTGGCGCTACCTGGAAACAGAGCCGTTCGTCAACGCGCTCGGCGCGCTGACCGGCAATCAGGCGATGCAGCAGGTGCGGGCCGGGCTGAAAGCGATCTATTTGTCCGGCTGGCAGGTGGCCGCGGACGCCAATCTGGCCGGGCAGATGTACCCCGACCAGTCGCTGTATCCGGCCGACAGCGTGCCCGCCGTGGTCCGCCGGATCAACAACGCGCTGCTGCGCGCCGATCAGCTTTGCCACGCCGAGGGCGACGACTCGATCGACTGGCTGCAGCCGATCGTGGCCGACGCCGAGACCGGCTTCGGCGGCGTGCTGAACGCGTTCGAACTGATGAAGGCGATGATCGAGGCCGGCGCCGCCGGCGTACACTTCGAAGATCAGCTCGCCGCGGCCAAGAAATGCGGCCACATGGGCGGCAAGGTCCTGGTGCCGACCCGCGAGGCGGTGGAAAAACTGGTCGCGGCCCGGCTGGCGGCCGACATCATGGG
>JBFGYD010000249.1:0-4743 GCA_041587615.1 Lysobacterales bacterium | reverse complement strand
GGGTCGCCTCGGCCCGGGCCGACTGGCGCCCGCCGAGCCGCGTGCTTTTTCCGGACAATTTGCTGGGCTGGCGCCAGGCCGCGGGCGCGCTGGCCGAGCTGCGGGCGCGATGGGGCGCCGGCGAGAGGATCATCGCGGACAATTTCATGCTGGCCGCCGAACTGGCGTTCGAGGGGAGGGCCCGGGAGCCGGTGTACGCGCTGGACCATCCGCTCAATCGCAAGCACGGGCGCGCCGGGCAGCTTGGCATCTGGGGTCTGGACGGGCGCGGCATCGGTGAGGACTGGGACCATGGCTGGTTGGTCGTCGAGGAGACCGCGACCGACCTGGCGCTGCGCCCGCGCTGGCTGCGCGAGATCTGCGAGCGCTTTCCGGGCGCCGCGCTGCTTGCCGACCGCGCCTATTACGGTGGCCGCAAGCGATTCCTTTATTACCGCCTCGAGCGTGGTGGCGCCGCGCCCTGCGACTTACCGGCGTTCGCGTACCTCGACGCGCCGGTCGGCGATCAGCGGCTGCGGGGCGTGGTCGAGGTCAGGGGCTGGGCGTTCGAGGACCAGGGCGGCGTCCGACAGGTGGAGGTGCTGATCGACGGTAAGCCGGTTGGACAGGCCCGCTACGGGCTGAGTCATCCGGGGGTCCAGACTTTGTTCGCCGGCAGTACCGACCCCAATCATCCAGCGGTCGGGTTCGCGTTCGAACTCGATACCGGAACGCTTTCCGACGGCCGCCACTGGCTGTCGCTGCGCACCCGCGCCGCCGACGGCGGCATTCGGGAATTCGATCCGGTGCCGGTGATCGTGGAAAACGGTGAGAAGCCCGGCTCGTAGAAATTGGGGAGGCGGCGCGACCGCGATCTCGCCGTTAGGGTATCGCAAAACCAGCCTCGCGCAGCAACCGCGCCAGTGCGATCAGCGGCAGGCCGATCAGCGCGGTCGGATCGTCGCTTTCGACCCGGTCGAACAGGCTGATGCCCAGCGCCTCGACGCGAAACGCGCCGGCGCAGTCGTAGGGTCGATCGTGGTCGAGATAGCGCTCGATCTCGTCCCGGGACAGCTCTCTAAAGACCACCCGGGTGCGGTCGAGGTGCGCCAGCCCCTCGCCGCGGCCCGGAATAAGCACCCGAACCGCGGTGAAGAAATCTACCGTGTTGCCCGATGCCGCCGCCAGTTGCTCGAACGCTCGCTTCCGGTCGCCCGGCTTGCCGAGAATACGGCCGTTCAGGGAGGCGCATTGGTCGGCGCCGATGACCGCCGCGCGCGGATACTCCGCCGCGACCGCTGAGGCCTTTTCGAGGGCCAGACGCCGGCTCAATTGGGACGGGCTTTCGCTGTTTTTCGCGGTCTCGTCGATGCCGGCGGCAACCGCCTCGAACGGAACCGCCAGCCGGGCGAGAGACTGCGACCGGTAGACCGAACCGGAGGCCAGGATCAGTTGGGTTGACATGGTGTGACTCAGTCGCCCGCGGGCGGCCGCGTTCCTTGATTGATGCGGGCCTTATTGTGCCGCCTGATCGGTTTGACTTAAATGGCTCACGGCCGATAAACTCCGCCGGCTATGTCGCGAGATTTTCCTGCGCTGGTCAATTTCTGGCGTTTGGCTCAGGCGCGGCGCGAGTACCAAGGTACCTGGCCCGTGGGGCGGCTCGAGCGGCTGCGGCCGTTGCTGGGTGCGGCGGACGGCGAGGTCGAGTTCGCGGTCGGCTTCGGCACCGACGATGCCGGCTACGCCTTCGCCGACCTGCGGATCAAGGCCGAGCTGATGCTGCGCTGTCAGCGGACGCTCGAGATCTTCGGGTTTCCGGTAGACCTGGACGTGAGGCTCGGGCTGGTGGCGATGGAGGAAGACGCCGACGCGCTGCCCGAGGGCTATGAGCCGCTGCTGGCGCGGGACGAACCCAGTCCGCTGATGGATCTGATCGAAGATGAGTTGATTCTGGCCCTGCCGCTGATCGCGAAAAAACCGGTCGGGCCGGACGAGCCCGCGTTCGAATACGAGACTGGACCGGCATCGGGCCCGTCGAATCATCCGTTCGGCGCGCTCGAAGCCCTGAAAAGCAAGAATTAAGGAGATCTGAAAAATGGCTGTCCAAAAGAGTCGAAAGACGCCGTCGAAGCGCGGGATGCGGCGCTCCCATGACCGGGTGCGCGCGCCGGCCCTGTCGGTTGACCCGACCACCGGCGAGACCCACCTGCGCCACCACGTGACCCCGGAGGGCTACTACCGCGGGCGCCGGGTTGTGGACGTCGCCGAGGTAGCGGACGAAGAATAAGGCGGATTCGTCCTGATTTATTCACGCATCGCCGGAACCGGCAGCCACCTGCCGGAAAAGGTCCTTACCAATCACGACCTCGAGGCGCTGGTCGAGACCAGCGACCAGTGGATTCGTGACCGTACCGGGATCCAAGAGCGGCGCATCGCCGCCGACGGCGAGACCACCGGGGACCTGGCCGAGCAGGCGTCTCTGCGGGCGATGGAGGCCGCCGGCGTGGGCCCGGCCGACATCGATTTCCTGGTGGTTGGAACGACCACTCCGGACCTGGTGTTTCCGAGCACCGCCTGCCTGATCCAGGATCGCCTCGGCTGCAACGGCATCGGCGCGATGGACGTCAATGCGGCCTGCTCCGGATTCCTGTACGCGCTCGGCGTGGCGGACAAGTTCATCCGCTGCGGCGACGTCAAGCGGGCGCTGGTGGTGGGGTCGGAAACGCTGACCCGGATGGTCGATTGGACCGATCGTCAGACCTGTGTGTTGTTCGGCGACGGCGCCGGCGCGGTGGTGCTGGAGGCGGCCTCCGAGCCGGGCATCCTGTCCACCCATCTGCACGCGGACGGCAGCCAGGGTGAGCTGCTGAAGACCGACGTCGGCGTGTCCAAGGGCTTCGAAGCGGAGGGGGGCCGGATTCGGATCAAAATGCGCGGCAACGAGGTGTTCAAGGTCGCGGTGCGTACGCTGGGCCAGATCGTCGATGAAACGCTGGCGGCCAACGGGTTGGACAAGAGCGACGTCGACTGGCTGATTCCCCATCAGGCCAATCTGCGCATCATCCTGGCTACCGCGAGGAAACTCGGCCTGTCGATGGACCACGTCATCGTGACGGTGGACAAACACGGCAACACGTCGGCCGGGTCGGTGCCGTTGGCGCTCGATATCGCGGCCCGCTCGGGCCGCATCCAACGCGGCGAAATGCTGTTGCTGGAGGCCTTCGGGGGCGGCTTCACCTGGGGCTCGGCCCTGATTCGATACTAGTTCTGCATGAGCACGCTGCGCACGCTGGCCTTCGCGTTTCCCGGTCAGGGCTCCCAATCGGTTGGCATGCTGGCGGGCCTGGCGCGTCATCAGGCCCAGATTCAGGAGACCTTCGCCGAGGCATCGTCTCGGCTGGAGGTGGCGCTGGGGCCGCTGGTGCAGCACGGCCCGGAAGAGCAACTCAATCGCACCGAGAACACCCAGCCGGCGCTGCTGGCGGCCGGGGTCGCGGTGTGGCGGGTCTGGCTGAGCGAGGGCGGACCGCGGCCGGCCTTGTTGGCCGGCCACAGCCTCGGCGAGTACAGCGCTCTGGTCGCCGCCGGCTCGCTGTCGCTGGCCGACGGCGCCTGGCTGGTGGCCGAGCGCGGCCGGCTGATGCAGGAAGCGGTACCGCCCGGAATCGGCGCGATGGCCGCGATCCTGGGATTGGACGACGAATCGGTCGGCGCCGCCTGCGCCGAGGCCGCTGCCGATCAGGTCGTTTCGGCGGCCAACCTCAACGCGCCCGGACAGGTGGTCATCGCCGGCCATCGGCAGGCGGTCGATCGGGCGGTGGAACTGGCAAAGGCGCGCGGCGCCCGGCGGGCGGTCCCGCTCGCGGTCAGCGTCCCGTCCCACTGCGCGCTCATGCAGCCGGCCGCGGAAAAGATGGAGCGACGCCTGGACGAGATCGACCTCGAGCCGCCGCAAATTCCGGTCATCCACAACGCCGACGTCGCCCATTACCAGGAGCCGGCCGACATTCGGCGCGCCCTGATCCGGCAGCTTGTGATGCCGGTGCGCTGGGTGGAGACGATCGCTCACCTGCGCGGCGCGGGGATCGAGACGTTCATCGAGTGCGGGCCCGGCAAGGTGCTGTGCGGTCTGATTCGACGCATCGAACGCGAACTTGCCGCCCATCCGGTCGATGACGACGCCGCGCTCGCGACCGCGCTGTCGACGCTTGCCAAATGAATCTGCAAGGGGAGGGTAGTCATGGCTGAATGGCCGGGCAAAGTAGCTCTGGTAACCGGCGCCAGCCGGGGGATCGGCGCCGCCATTCTCGACCGCCTGGCCGAGGGCGGGGCGTTCGCGGTCGGTACCGCCACCACCGAGGAGGGCGCCAAGGCCATTGGCGCGCGCCTGGCCAATGCCGGCCTGAGCGGGGAGGGCCAGGTGCTCGACGTCCGCGATCCCGCCTCGATCGGCGCGCTGATGGAAGGCGTGACCGCAGCCCATGGCGCGCCCCAGATTTTGGTCAACAACGCCGGCATCACCCGCGACCAGCTTCTGCTGCGGATGGCCGATGAGGACTGGGACGCGATCATTCAAACCAATCTCGGTTCGGTGTTTCGCTTGAGCAAGGTTTGTCTCAGGGGCATGATGAAGGCCCGCTGGGGCCGCATCGTCAGCATCGCGTCGGTCATTGGCCTGACCGGCAACCCGGGGCAGGCCAATTACGCCGCGGCCAAGGCCGGCATGATCGGCTTCACCAAATCGCTGGCGCGCGAGGTGGG
>JBFGYD010000248.1:0-4750 GCA_041587615.1 Lysobacterales bacterium | reverse complement strand
CCCCCCGCTCGGTGCGCCTTTTAAACTTTCCGGCCCTAAACTCTACTGGCTTGTGCGTTACGCTGTCCCCGCCCGCCGCGATGGCGCCGAGATCGGCTTATGCCAATTTCCCGACTGGATGACGTGAAACAGCCCATCGACGAACTCGCGGTCGGAACCGCGCGATCGCTCTGTTATCACATTTTGATAACGGTCGTTATCGTTTTTTGATAACGCCAGAAATTTCGTTATCGCCCCCAACCTCCGGCACGTCGCGCCGACCCCCGGAGACGAGTATCATCAGGTGATCAAAACCGGGGGCAGGATCGTGTCGGTATTCAGCGGTAGTTGCTTGTGTCGGACGGTGCGGTTTGAGGTCGAAGCGCCGACCCTGTGGGTGGCCCACTGCCACTGTACGATGTGCCGGCGGGCCCACGGGGCGGCATTCGTGAGCTGGGTCGGGGCCGCGGTCGAGCGCTTTCGGCTGACGGCCGGCGAAGACGAGCTTCGCTGGTATGCCTCGAGCGAAGATTCCGAGCGCGGTTTTTGCCCGCGCTGCGGCAGCACGCTTTTTTTCAGATCAAAGCGATGGCCGATGGAGGTCCACGCGGTGCTGGCCAACTTCGACGGAGAAATCGACCGCGACCCGCAGGCCCACGTCTATACCGACACCGCGGTGGACTGGGTCCACCTCGGCGACTCGCTACCTCGCAAACCCGATCCGGCCAGAGGGTAGCTGAGCTCCGCGGGCCAAGCCCCGTGTCACGCGCGCTCCAGCCGCGCCAGCAGGCTGGACGTATCCCAGCGCCCGCCGCCCATCGCCTGAATCTCCGCGTAAAGCTGATCCACCAGAGCCGCGACCGGCAGACGGGCGCCGTTGCGGGCCGCCTCGGCCAGCGCTATCCTCAAGTCCTTGCGCATCCAGTCGACCGCGAAACCGTGCTCGTAGTGGGCCTCGATCATGGTCTGATGGCGGTTGTCCATCTGCCAGGACTGCGCCGCGCCTTTGGCGATGACGTCGACCACAGCGATCGGATCCAGGCCCGCCTTGCGGGCAAAGTGGAGACCCTCGGCCAGGCCCTCGATCAGTCCGGCCAGGCAGATTTGGTTGACCATTTTGGTCAGCTGGCCGCAGCCGGCGGGGCCCATCAGCCGAACGCGTTTGGCGTAGTTCTCGATCAGCGGGAGGACGGCGTCGAAATGCTCCTGCTCGCCCCCGGCCATGACGGTGAGCGCGCCTTGCTCCGCACCAACCTGTCCGCCCGACACCGGCGCATCGACGAAGCCGACCCCGCGCGCGGCCGCCTGGGACGCCAGTTCGCGCGCGAGCAGCGCCGAGGTCGTGGTGTGATCGATCAGCACCGCGCCGTGGTCCATTGCGGCCAGCGCCCCTTCCGCGCCGAGCACGACCTCGCGCACGTCCGCGTCGTTGCCGACGCAGACCGCCACACAGGCCGCGCCCGCGGCCGCGGCCGCGGGAGTCGCAGCCCACGCGCCGCCGTGGCGCTCGACCCAGGCTCCGGCGCGCGCGCCGGTGCGGTTGTACACACAGACTTCTAGGCCCGCCCGCCGCAAATGACCGGCCATCGGAAAGCCCATGACTCCGAGACCGAGGAACGCCGCCTTCATGCCACCTTGTCCATGTGCACGTCCATCTGCGGGAACGGAATCGACACGCCGCCGCGGTTGAAGCCGAGCTTGACCTGCTCGGTGACCTCCCAGTAGACCTTCCAGTAGTCCTCGGTCTTGGCCCACGGGCGGACCACAAAATTGACGCTGGAGTCGGCCAGCGCGCTGACCGCACCGACCGGCGCCGGGTCGTCCAAAACCATTGGGTGGTCCGCCAGGACTTGTCTGATGATGTCCCGCGCCTGGTCGATGTCGTCCTCGTATCCGATCCCGAAGGTCAGGTCGACCCGTCGCGTGGGCTGTGCCGTGAAGTTGGTGATCGTATTGGACACGACGTCGCCGTTGCCGACGATCACCTCCTTGTTGTCGGGGGTCAGCAGGCGGGTGTTCATGATGTTGATCTCCTGCACCGTGCCGGACACGCCCCCGGCCTCGACGAAATCGCCGGCCTTGAACGGGCGGAAAATTACCAGCATGACCCCGGCGGCCAGGTTCTTCAGCGAATCCTGCAGCGACAGACCGATCGCCAGGCCGGCCGCACCCAGGATGGCCACCAACGAGGTCGTATTGAGCCCGATTTGATCCAGCGCCGCGACCACGACCACGACCAGCAGCAGCACGCGCAGAATCGAGGAGCAGAAATTGACCAGGATGTCGTCCATCCCGCCCTTCCTCATCAGTCGCCGGAGGACGCCGACGATCGCCCGCGCCACCCACCGGCCGATCACGAAAATGGCGACCGCAAGCGCCAGCTTGATCCCCCACGGGACGATGTAGTCGTTCAAAAGCTGGTTGTAGTCCCAGTCCATCTGAGTTTCCTCGTCGTTACCAGCGCGCGATCATAACCGAACCGCGGCTCGCAAAGCGGCGGGAGATACTCATGTAACACCCGGTCCGGTGATAAAATGCGCCGCCGCTCAAGCTCAGAGTGCCTAGATGCAAAACAACGGACACCGCGACGAGACCGTTGCCACCGATGCCCCGGCGGAACGGGCGCTCGACCGAGCCCGCGCCGCGTTGCGCCAGAACCAGCCCGAGCTGGCCGCGCGCTGGTGCGCCCAGGCGCTCGATCAGGATCCGGATCTGACGGGCGCGATCGAACTGGACGCGGCGCTGGCCTGCCAGCGGGGTGACTTCGACGCGGGCATCGACGGTTTTCGACGGCTGACCGCGATCCAGCCCAAATCGGCAAGCGCCTGGTTTAACCTGGGCAAGGCGCTGATCGAGAACCGCCAAATGGAGCCCGGTATGCTGGCCCTGGAAAAGTCCCTCGGCCTGGACCCGAAGGGGCTGGAGGCGCAGGTGCTGCTCGGCGTGGCGCAGCGCGACCTCGGTCATCTCGACGCGGCCTCGGAGACGCTGGAGCATGCGGTGGAGGCGGCTCCTGAGAACGTGCCGGCGATCCAGACGCTCGGCGTGGTGCGGGCCTTCCAGCAGCGCCACCGCGACGCCGCCGAGTTGTTCCGCCGAGCTCTGGAACTGCGGCCCAACGGACCGGTGGCGCACTACAACCTGGGCCGCGCGCTGCTGGCGCTGGGCGAACCCCTGCCCGCGGCCGAGCACTTCCGCGCCGCGCTGACCATCAACCATCGATATCAGGAAGCGCGCGTCGCACTCGGCGATACCGCGGCGACGCTGGAGCACTGGGACGAGGCGCTGAATCACTATCGCCGCGTGCTGCGGCGCCGCCCCGACTACTTCGCCGCCGCGGACCGCCTGCTGGGCGTGCTGGTCCTGCGAGGCAGGCTGCCCGAGGCGCGCGCGCAACTCGAGGAACTCGCGCCGCACTGGCCGGACGAGGCCTACGCCGTCCTTTGGCAGGCGCGTATCCTCGGCGCCGAGGGTCAGCGCGGCAAGGCCCGGGAACGCCTCGAGTCGCTGGCGGACAGAGAACTGCCGGCGCCGCTGAGAGACGAAATCAGCGCCGCGCTGGCGCGGCTGGACCAGGGGTCTGCCTAGCCCGCACGTTGGCGGCGCGTGGGCGGCGGCGGTATATTCGCCATCCACTTGCCACCCGATGAGGCCATCATGATCTTTCGAATCTCCCTGCTGGCTGCCGCCGCGGTATTGACGAGTGCGTGCGGCCAAGCCCCCGAAGAACAGCCGACGGCGCCGTCCGAACCCGCCGCGGCCGTGGCGACCGCGCCGGCAGCGGCGAACCGTTTCGACATTTACGCGCCGGTCACGCTGAGCGCCGATCTGTCGTCCCTGTCGGCCAAGCAGAAAGAAATGATCGGCCTGTTGATCGACGCCTCCGAGGTCATGGACGAGCTGTTCTGGCGCCAGTCCTTCGGCGACCCCGCGCCGCTGCTGGCCTCGATCGAGGACCCCGCCGCCCGCCGTTTCGCCGAGATCAACTACGGTCCGTGGGATCGTCTCGACGGCAACCGGCCGTTTCTCGGCGGGTTCGACCAGAAGCCGCCCGGCGCGCGCTTTTACCCGGCTGATATGAGCAAAGCCGAGTTCGAGGCCTGGGACGAGCCTGACAAGGCCGGGCTCTACTCGGTCGTCAAGCGCGATGAGGCCGGTGAGCTGCGCCTGCATCCCTACAGCCAGGAGTTCGGCCCCGAACTGGAGCGCGCCGCCGAATTGCTGCGCCAGGCCGCTGCGCTGGCCGAGCACCCGGGATTCGCGGCCTATCTGCGACAGCGCGCCGACGCTCTGCTCACGGATGAGTATTTCGACAGCGACATGGCGTGGATGGACAACAAGACCAATCCGATCGAGCTGGTCTACGGCCCGATCGAGACCTACGAGGACCAGCTGTTCGGCTACCGCGCCGCGTTCGAGGCCTACGTGCTGATCAAGGACCTGGCCTGGAGCGAGCGGCTGGCGCGCTTCACTCAGTTTCTGCCGGAGCTGCAGCGCGGCCTGCCGGTTGATGATGCGTACAAGCAAGAAACTCCGGGTACCGATTCCGACCTCAACGCCTACGAGGTCGTGTACTACGCCGGCGACTGCAACGCCGGCTCCAAGACGATCGCGATCAACCTGCCCAACGACGAGCGCGTGCAGCTCGCCAAGGGCACCCGGCGGCTGCAGCTCAAGAACGCGATGCGGGCCAAGTTCGACAGGATCCTGTTGCCGATCAGCGAGCTGCTGATCGCCGCCGACCAGCGCGAGTCGATCGACTTCGACGCGT
>JBFGYD010000247.1:0-4754 GCA_041587615.1 Lysobacterales bacterium | reverse complement strand
CCGGATCTCAATACCACGCTGGATTCGCTGTGGCATTGCGCCCGCACCGAAATGCCGGCCGAGGTGCTGGTCGTGGTCAACGCATCGGAGGCCGACGCCGAGAGCGTTCGGCGGCGCAACGCCGACACACTCGTCGCCGCCCGCGCTTGGATTGAAGCCCATCCCGATCCGGCGCTGCGTGTCCACCTGCTGGACTATCCCACACTGCCGGCGCGCCATGCCGGCGTCGGTCTGGCGCGCAAGCTGGGAATGGACGAAGCGGTGGCGCGGCTGGCGAGCGCGGCGGGCGAAGCGGGCATCATCGTCTCGCTGGACGCCGACTGCAGCGTGGACCCGAACTACCTGGCCGCGATCGAGGCGCACTTTGCGGCCGTTCCGGCGCGCACCGGAGCGGCGCTTTATTTCGAGCACCCGATTTCGGACGGGGAAGACGGCGAGACCATAGCGCGATACGAACTGCACCTGCGCTATTACGTCCAGGGCCTGCGCTACGCGGGCTCGCCGTACGCGTTTCACACGGTCGGCTCCTGCCTGGCGGTTCGCGCCGGCGCGTACCTTCGACAGGGCGGAATGAACCGGCGGCAAGCCGGGGAGGACTTCTATTTCGCCCAGAAGCTGATCGGCGCGGGTGGTTTCTCCAACCTCAACGAGACCACCGTGCGACCCGCGGCGCGGACCTCGCACCGAGTCCCGTTCGGCACCGGCCGGGCCCTGCGCGCCGGGGCAGGGGAGGTGCTGACGACGTACGCGCCGGAAGTTTTCAATGATCTCAAGGCCCTGTTCGAGCGGGTCGATCGGCTCGCCGAGAGCGAGCCTGCGGCCGCTCCGATCGATGATCTTTCGCCGCCGTTGGCCGAATTCCTGGAGCACCAGCGAGTCGGCCGCGCGCTGGCGGAGATTCAGGCCAATACCGCCGACCGGGCCAGCTTCCGCAAGCGCTGGTTTCGCTGGTTCAACGGCTTTCGGTGCATGAAGTACGCCAATTTCGCAACCCGCACCGCGTATCCCAAGGTGCCGGTCGAGCGTGCGGCGGCCAGGCTGGCGGCCGGCAGTCGGCGCCGGGATCTCCGGGCCCTGCTGGACCGTTACCGCCGGCTTGACCGGTCGATTTCCGGGGAGTCGCCGGGCTGGAGCACCAGCGCTTCGGCGAGCGAACGGGGCGAGTGAAGCGTCACGCCACCGGCGGCAACCGCTCGCCGGCTCAGTCCTGCCAGATAACGCGCGCGGCAGAGACTAGGGTTCCGCGACACCAGTCGTCGTGCGCCACGCGAGCGTCGCGTCGCGCAGGACGACAAAGGCGGTGTGCAGGAACACGGCGGCGATCAGGCTGGCCACGACGGTATCGGGCCAGTGCGAGTTCAGCCACACCACGAGCACGCCGGCGACGATAACGCCGGCGTTCGCAATCACATCGTTGCGCGAACACAACCACACCGAGCGCATGTTCACGTCCTCACCGCGGTGCTTGAGCAGCAGCGTAAAGCACACCAGGTTACCCACGAGCGCGACGGCCGCCATGCTCATCATCGCCGCGCCGAGCGGCTCAGGCTGGGTCACGAAGCTGTTCGCGATGCTGGCCGCGACGAAGAGCCCGAACGCCAGTTGGACGATCCCCTTGACCACGGCCGCGCCGGCCCGCCACCTCATGCTCCGCGCGACGACGGCGAGGCTCAACGCGTACACCAGGGCGTCGCCGAGGTTGTCGGCGGAGTCGGCGATCAGGGCCTGCGACTCGGCCCACAAACCGACTCCGAGCACGACCACGAACGCCACCGCGTTGATCGCGAGCACGATCCGCAGCGTGCGGCGACGGCGTTCGTCGCGTGCCAGCTCCGGCCCCAAGGTTTCGCAATCGCAGCCCGACATGCGGTCCACTCTACACTCGACCATGACCATTAGGTAGAAGTCCGGATTTCCGATTCGCGTCCAGGGTTCTACCTTGGGTAGTGGGTACAGAATTCAGCAAGCGTTCCGGGGTGGAGACACTGGAAAGGAGGAACGAAATGCTGGTCCGAGAACTGTGCAACCGCGACGTCATCGTCGTTGCCGGCCACGCGTCGGTGATCGAGGCGGCGAAGCTGATGCGCGAGTTTCACGTTGGCAGCCTGATCGTGGTCGAGACCGACGGCGAGGACAAGCGCCCGGTCGGCATCCTGACCGATCGCGACATCGTGATCGAAATCGTCGCCGCCGAGCTGGATCCGGAAGCCATCATGGTCGGCGACGCGATGAGTGACGAATTGGTCACGGTCAGCGAACAGAGCGGGCTGTTGGAGACCATCGAGCTGATGCGCCAGCGCGGCGTGCGCCGAATTCCGGTGGTCGACGACGAGGGCCGCCTGGTCGGCCTGATGGCCAGCGACGACGCGCTGGAGGTCATCGCCGAGCAGCTCGACGATTTGGTTCGGTTGAGCGGCTGGCAGCAGCGCCGCGAGGTAGCGCGACGTCCGACAAGTGAACTAAGCCGATGACCGCATGCGCGTTGGTGATCGTCGCCGACAGCAGTCGCGCTCGGTTTTTTTGCGCTGGCGGATACCGGGATCCCTGGGAAGAGGTCCTGGCGTTTGATCACGCCGCGGGGCGGGTCCAGAAAAGCGACTTGAGCAGCGATCGGCCCGGTCGCGCGTTCGACAGCGTCGGCGGCGGTCGTCACGCGATGGCGGCACGGACCGATCCGCGCCAGCATGAAGCGGAGGTGTTCGCTAGGGAAATCGTTGGAGAGCTGAGCCAAAACAAGCGACTGTCAGAATGCGGCCGGATTGCGCTGGTTGCGCCGCCGCGGTTCCTGGGACACTTACGCGCGCACCTGACACCCAGATTTCGCGAGCGCGTGGCCTGCGAAGTGGGCAAGAGCCTCGTCACTCAGAAGCCCGAGGACATCCGACAGCAGCTTCCGCGCGGCTGGTAGCTTACCGGCACCTCCCGGTGCCGGTAGAGCAGTTCGAGTTAGCCGATCGAGAGCCGCTTGGGCTTCTTCTCGCCGGTCTTCGGAAAATGAATCCGCAGCACGCCGCCCTTCATCTCGGCGGTGGCTTTGCTGACGTCCACGCCGGCGGGTGCCGGGATAGTGCGCAGATACTCGCGAGACGAGATCTCCTTGCGCAGGTAGTTGTCGTCCTTTTCTTCGGTTTCATCGCGATGTTGGGCCGCGATTTTGATGTTGCCGTTGGCAAGCGTGATCTCGATATCGTCCTTCTCGCAGCCCGGCAGTTCAGCCCTGACCAGCACTTCCTTGCGCTTGTCGACCACGTCGACGTTGGGCAGCCGGTTCTTCATCGTTTCGCGCATCTCCTCAAGACCCGGGAGACCCCAATTCGGGGCACGCCACGGGGACCGGATGAAGAAGTCCTGGAACAGTTTCTCGATGTCCTGAAAATTGAAATCGATCAGTGAATGCAAAGAGCCGCCTTCGTGTTTCACCGGCACTTCGCTGGCAGTGGCTCTTTTGCTCACCGGGGATTTCTTGGCGGATTTGGTAGCAGGTTTCTTGGCCATTTCCACTCTCTCCTGGTTGAACAAAATCCATCATGAATAGCCTAGAAAGTCCCCTAGTCGAACGCCATCCGTAATTTCACTTAACGCTTGTAACTAATTGATTAAAAACAATTTGAGGCAACCTGAAGCAGATCGCAGCCCGGTCCGAAACGGCCGCCGAAAGGCGTCGGTGCGTAATCCCGGCTAGAGCCAACCCCGCCGTCTGAAAAGCAGCAGCATCAACGCTGCCAGCGCGAGCATGACCGCCCATACGGCCACGTAGCCAAACGGCCAGCCGAGTTCCGGCATGTTCCACGCTCCGGCGTCGCGATCGAAGTTCATCCCGTAGACGCCGACGATAAAAGTCAGCGGAATGAAAATGGTCGCGATCACGGTCAGCACCCGCATGGTCCGGTTCATCCGATTGCTGACGCTGGACATGTAAATATCGAGCAGGCTGGCCGCCATGTCCCGGTATGTTTCCAGGAAATCCATGATCTGGATGCTGTGATCGTAGCAATCGCGCAGGTAGACCCGGGTGTCGGCATGAACCAGCTCGTGGTCGTCGCGCAGCAGTTGGCTGATGACCTCCCGCTGCGGCCACAGCATGCGGCGCAGCTGGATCAATTCGCGCTTGACGCGATGGATATCCTCCTGCGGATTAGTACCCTCGTCGGCCAGGACACTCTGCTCGAGCATCTCGAGCTGCTCCCCGAAATCCTCGAGCACCGGAAACCCATGGTCCACGACCAGGTCCAGCAGGGCGTATAGCAGGTAGTCGACCCCGCTGGCTCGAGTCCTGGACTTGGCGTCTTGTAAACGCGCGAGGACCGGGTCGAACACGGCGGGATCGCCGTCGCAGAAGCTGACCAGAAACCCCTGGCCGACGAACAGGCTGACCTGGCTGGCCGACACCCGCTGCCTGGCCAGAGCCGGCAGGTTCACGACGACGAAAATTTGGTCGTCGAAGGTCTCGATTTTGGGCCGCTGACCGCTATTCAGTACGTCCTCGACCGCCAGCGCATGCAGGCCGAAGATCCGGCCGAGCTCGTGCACGGTGTCGGAATCCGCCTGACCCTGGACGTGAATCCAGGTCCGCGCTTCGTTACGCAGATGCGCCACGCAGGCGCCGGCCTGTATATCGTCGTGGATCGTGACCTGATCGGCGTCGTAATCAATCAGGCGAATGCCGATCCGGGTTTCGCCGGCGCGCGGATGCAGCGTCAGGGTACCCGGCGGCGTACCCGGTGGGTGATAGCGTTTGGTAAACAGACTCATGG
>JBFGYD010000246.1:0-4769 GCA_041587615.1 Lysobacterales bacterium | reverse complement strand
TTGGAATCCTTGCTGAAGCCGGCGACGAGCTGCGGCGCCCAGCGACGAGCCAGCTCCTTGATCGTGCTCACGTCCAGATTGCGGTAGTGAAAGAAGCGCTCGAGTTCCGGCATCAACCGATGCAGAAAGCGTCGATCCTGGCAGATGCTGTTGCCGCACATCGGGGAGCTTCCCGGCAGCGCATGGCGGCGCAAGACTTCCAGCGTCGCGGCCTCCGCCTCGGCGGCGCTGGTACGGCTCTCCCGAACCCGCTGCCACAGACCCGAAAGCCCGTGTTGCCGCCTGTTCCAGCTATCCATCTCGGACATCACCTCTTCCGGCTGATGAATGGCCAGCACCGGTCCGGTGGCGATTTCAGCCAAATTCTTGTCGGTAACCACGGTCGCAATCTCGATGATGAGGTCCCGATCCGGATCCAAACCGGTCATCTCGAGGTCGATCCAAATCAGGTTGTCCGGGTCGGGTCCCATTACGGTCTTTCTCCTTGGCTTTGAGCCGAGCGCACGGCGCTGCCAGCGGCCACCGAAGGCGTCCCGCTCCCGCCGAGCTGCCGGCGCCGATGTTGAGGCGGATTCTAGCAGAGGCTAACCTCGACCCCCATGGAAGCCGCCGCTCGCGCCCGAGTCATCGTCAGCTACGGCGCCGATTGCCTGATCGAGACCGCGAGCGGAGAGCTGCTGAGCGCCAAATCGAGGCGCAACGTCGGGCGCACGGTCTGCGGCGATCGGGTCGAATTCTCGCGCCCGCACGGCGGCGACGCCGTGATCGAAGCGATCGCGCCGCGCGCAAACAGTTTTCCCCGCGCCACCCGCCACGGTCGCAAGCGGATCGTTGCGGCCAACTTGGACCAGATCATCGTCGTGGTGGCGCCGGCTCCGCCGCCCAATCGGGATTTGATCGACCGCTATCTGGTCGCCGCGCACAGCGTCGGCGTACCGGCCTCGATTTGCCTCAACAAGGACGATCTCATCGACCCCGAGGATCGCCACTGGCAGAAGCTTGAGCAGCGCTATCGGCGCCTTGGTCACGCCTTCACGACTTCGGGCACTCGGCGTCCCGATGGGGTGGGGGCGCTGGCGCGCCTGCTGACGACCGGCGTCAGCATCCTGGTGGGGCAGTCGGGGGTCGGCAAATCGTCGCTGATCAACGCCTTGGTGCCGGATCTCGCGCTGCGAACCCGCGAAATTTCCGCCTCAACCGGCAAGGGCCGCCACACCACGACCGCAACGACGCTCTACCACCTCGAAGCGGGCGGCGACGTCATCGATTCACCCGGGGTTTGGGAATACGGTATCTGGCACATGGGCGCCGATGAAATCGCGCGCGGGTTCGTCGAGTTCAGCCCTTTCCTGGACCGCTGCCGCTTCGCCGACTGCCGCCACCTGGTGGAACCCGGCTGTGGCGTCGAGGCGGCCGCTCAGCGCGGCGAAATCGACCCCGATCGGCTCGCCGCCTACCGCCGCATCGTCGCCGCGAACCAGTAGCTCAGGACAACAGGAAACGCAAAGGGGCAAGGGACGAAACCTGGAGCGATCTCTTGATGAGCTTTGCGGGCAACGGCAACGCCAGGCCGCTTCTTCGCCTGCGGCGAAACCCCAGCCTGGCTTATGCCTGCCCGCTCGCCCACTCCTTGCGAATGCCGGGCGCGGATGGCGGTTTTCGGCCTTCCAAAAGAAGCCTTGCGCGATCGTCCGCCACGCGTTAGCCGACGATTCGAGCAACTCCTGGGACTCGGGTTTATGCTGCCGGCCTGCGAGCCCGCTTTGGCTAGCCGAGCATGGCGTCGCTGATCTGGCCGAACGCGCGCCGACCCTCGTCGGCGGCCGGTCCCCAGTGCTGCAGGCCGGCGAGTTCCGAATGAGCGAACGCAACGCGACCGAAACCATGGCGAATCACGTCACGCGCCGGGGGTTGACCGTCAAGCCCCGTATAGAAGCCCGGGTACGGGACCGAATAGGCGTGTCCCCACCGATTCAGAATCACCCCGGCAACGTCTTTTTGTGGATCGAAGCCGGCGCTTCCGAACAGCTTCAGCATCTGTTTCGTGATCGCGGACTCGAAATCCGCAAACGGGGTCTGGAGCAGTTCCATTCGTCCGCGGGCGGTCTGCGCCCGGGGTGCTAGTCCGGGGTAGAAAAAAGGCGTGTAGAACGACAGCACGATCGGTCGGTTCGGGTCCAGCGGTGGTTGATGCCTGCCCACGGTCATCGGCCGGCGGATATTGCAGGTGTATCCGAAATCGTCCTCGCCGTGCTCCCAAATCGCGGCGGTAATGCCAAGCCGGTACAGGAAGCGCCAGTTGTTCAGCGCCACGTTGGCCACCAGAAAAGGGGCGTGGTTGAACTGCTCGTAGGCGCGCCGCTGTTCGTCCGGCAGATCGCGCACCACGTGCCGATTGATCCAACCGCCGGTGGCCATGATTACCGCCTTGGCCCTGAGCGGGTGCAGTTGTCCGTCCCGCAGGTAGGCGATTTCCACGTATGGCGCGGAAGCGGACGCGCCGCGGTGGCGGACCGCGACGACGGTCGCGTTCAGGCGCATCCGCAGCGCCTGGCCCGGGCAATCCAGGGCCGCAAAATTGATCCGGCCGGTGACGATGTCGCCAAAAGCATGCTCGCCGGCAATCGCGCCGGGGATCAGGGCCTTCAGGAAGTAGCGCGCGAAGCCGGAGTTGCCGCCGGGAAAGGACTGCCGCCTGAGTCCGCTCGCCGGCGGATCGCTCAATCCGGGCATCGGCAGCTGCGAAGCCGCGTAGGCCGATACCGCGTCGCTGCCCAGCCCGACCGCCGAGGCCAGAAAAAGGTCCGCGTAGCGGGCGCCGGCCGGGCCGAGCTTCAGCTCGTTTTCGAGCAGCTCTCGGTAAGACATCCGGTCGAGGAAGGCCATCGCCGCGCCGGCAGAACCGAAAGGGCGGAGATTGCCGGCCCGGTACCAGCGCAGCATTGAGCGCCGTTCGGCGGGCTCCAGCGGGGTGTCGGCCAGCGCGTTCTGCCACATGTCCACCGCCCACCTGCCCGGCCCACCGCCGCCGGCGAAAAAGTGGCCGACGCTGGTCTGTTCCTGCAGTCCGCGAACCAGGTAGCCGTAGTTGTCCCGGCAGAACTCGAGCGGTCGCTCGCTCGACGGCCATGCCCGATACGGCAGTTCCCGGGGGATCTCCAGCTCGGCGTAATAGCGCGCGTCCCCGTGTGATCGAGCCGGATCGTCCGTCCGCGGGGGCACGAAAAACCCGTTGGCACCCTGCGGCGCGATCAAGGTGACGCCGTCGACTCGAAACTCGTTTTCCTTGGCCTCACCGCCAAACAGCGGATGGTTGTCGAGCATCAGGCAGCTCTGGCCCGCTTGCCGACGCTTCGAGTATTCCAAGCCCGCGCCAAGGCCCGCCATTCCGCAGCCCACGATCACGAGCTCATGTTCCTCGGCCGTGTCGAAATCGAGGCCGCTCAAGTCGAAACCCCGATCCCGAAGCCGATGCGCGGCCCGAATCGCCTCCGGCGTGTTGCCATGCGATTGCCGGTAATCCCCGACCCCGCCATAGCCGTACCAGTCAACGCCCAGCGTCAACCCCGCGTCGGACCCGGGCCGCGCCGCGAGGCCGGGCGCCATCCGCGCCAGCAGGCAGCTCCCGGCCCCCAGCGCGACGCCGTTCAGGAAATCGCGTCGCGTGATCCGATTCCTGAACCCGCGTTTCATCTATGGCTTCCGATTCTCCCGTCAAGCCGACATAATCCGGTCATGAAGTTCTGCAGTCAATGCGGCTCGGACGAGCTCAGTCTCGAGGTGCCCAACGGCGATACCCAGACGCGCCAGGTCTGCGGCCGCTGCGGCACCGTGCACTACCGAAATCCAAAAGTCGTTGCCGGCTGCCTGCTGACCTGGGAGGGCCGAATCCTGCTGGCGCGCCGGGCAATCGAGCCACGGTGCGGCCTGTGGACCATTCCGGCCGGCTTTCTGGAAATGGGCGAAACCACCGCCGAGGGGGCGGCCCGGGAGTGCTGGGAGGAGGCTCGCGCAAAGCCGGCGGCAATGGCGCTGTTCGGGATTGCGAGCATCCCGCGCATTTCGCAGGTTTACGTGATGTACCGGTCCGAACTGCTCGGCGGCCGCTTCGCGGTTGGCGAGGAGAGTTCAGAGGTCCGGCTGTTCGCCAGCGAAGCCCTCCCGTGGGAGGAGCTGGCGTTCCCGATCATTGACTTCACGCTGCGCCATCACTTGGCCGGTGACGGCGAACAAACACCCATTTTCGATGTCCTTATCGACAGGCGCACCGGTTGGGAGCCGGTGCCGCAACGGAACCTGGCCGGTTCGTGAGCCCATGGTCCGATTGACGACCGCCGCGGCGGGCCGGTTACCACTTTAACTCCACTAGAGGAATACAAAAGCATGCTGGATGTCATCATCAGCCACGCGATCACCGCCCTGTTGGGCGCCCTGATCGCCGCTGCCGTCACCTATTTGATTCTAGCCCGCACCAAGTCCGGCCGCTCGGCGGCGAGCGCCCGGGCCGAACTGAAGCAGTACCGAGAACGGGTAGCCGATCACTTCGCCAGCACCGCCGCGCTGGTCGATCAGCTCACGGACAGCTACAAGGACGTGTTCGATCAACTGCAGGCGGGCGCGACCGAACTGCTCGATGCCGACACCCTGCGCGAGAAGCTGGCCCACCAGGACGCTGAGGTCATCACCCTGAACCGTCTCGGCTACCGCCAACCGGACGGTGATGAGACGCCCGGCCGTCCCCACCGGGATTCGGACGAACGGGAGGCGCC
>JBFGYD010000245.1:0-4770 GCA_041587615.1 Lysobacterales bacterium | reverse complement strand
TCTCTGCCAGCATGGCTTCGGCTCGCTGGCGGGCGCGCACCTCTCGCAGTAGGGCCCGAGTCGAATCGGCTTCGGTCTCGCTCATTTGATGGTGATCACCTGTCCTGCGGCGCCAGCATCGTACGAATGGATCGACGGCAGCGGTCGTGCAGGCCGGTGATGCTGATCTCTGATCAACGGCGGAGCGCGAATCGCTTCGATCCCCCAGCCCCTAACTCTAACACGCGACTACTGCCGCTGCTCGCGCGCTCGGCTTTACATCGGCGGAAGAACGGGGCACTTTGCGTGCTGACCAATAACGCCGGTCATGGCCACGGCCAGTGGTTCCGGCGCAATTGAAGGACAGGTGAGGGAATGAACGGACACCGACGCCGGACGATGGCGCCGACCCCCGTCGCGCCACTGGCGGCACGAGCGACGGCGGCGGCCGGCCAGTGACCGAAACCCGCCGCGGCTGGCTGGAGGCAGTCAAGGTACTGGCCGATCGGCGGGCCCTGACCCTTTTGTGCCTGGGCTTCTCCGCCGGGCTGCCATTCCTGCTGGTGTTCACGACATTGACCGCCTGGCTCCGCGACTACGGGGTTTCCCGCACCGCGATTGGCTATTTCACCTGGATTGGCACGCTATACGCAATCAAATTCTTGTGGGCGCCGGTCGTCGATCGAGTGCCCATCCCGATCTTGACCCGGGCCCTGGGGAAGCGCCGCAGCTGGATGCTGGTTGCCCAGCTGATCATTGCCGGCGGACTGCTGGGCATGGCTGGTTCGGATCCGGCCACGAATCTGACGCGAATAGCATTGCTGGCACTGCTGGTCGCCTTCGGGTCCGCCACGCTGGACGTGGCCCTGGACGCCTTCCGCATCGAAATCGCGCGCGATGACGAGCAGGCGGCGCTGGCGGCGACCTACGTGTTGGGCTATCGCGTCGCCATCATCACGACCGGTGCCGGGGCGCTCTACCTTGCGGACTACTTCTCCTGGGAACTCTCATATCGGGTCATGGCCACTCTGATGACGGTCGGCGTGCTCACGAGCCTGCTCGCCGCGGAACCCGAGCACCGCGCTATCGGCGAGGTCATGCAGGACGAAAAGCGAGTTCGCGATTTCCTGCTCCGAAACCGGCACCTGTCCGACTGGCGACGAAATTTCTATGCCCACTTTATTGGCGCCGTCGTCTGCCCCCTGGCCGACTTCTTTCAGCGCTACGGACTCCAGGCAATATTGATCCTGCTGCTCGTGGGCTGCTATAAGCTCAGCGACATATCGATGGCCGCAATGGCCAATCCGCTCTACATCGATCTCGGGTTCTCACTGAGCGAAATAGCGAGTATCAGCAAGATCTTCGGGGTCGGTATAACCATTATCGGCGGGCTCGCCGGCGGCGTGTTGGTCGCCCGCTACGGCGTCATGCGCATGCTGTTGATCGGTGCCTGCTTGGTGGCCGGCACCAACCTCTTGTTCGCCTGGCTAGCCACCGTCGGGCACAGCCTGCCGGCGCTGGTGATCACGATTACCGGCGACAACTTTGCCACCGGCTTCACCGCGACGGTGTTTATCGCGTATCTGTCCAGCCTGACCAGTCGCAACTACAGCGCCACGCAGTACGCGCTGTTTTCCTCGTTGATGAATCTGCCGGCCAAGCTAGTGGGCGGCTTCTCCGGCCGACTGGCCGATGCCTGGGGGTATTTCGAGTTCTTTCTGTACGTCGCGGCTATTGGCATTCCGGCGATATTTCTAGTGTTGTATTTGATGCGCCAGGGTCATGCGCCCGATCTCCGCTCGAGCGAGAGTCAGGCGCGGTAGACGGCTCCGAAGACGTGAGGGCGCGCGGCGCCGGTGACGGCGGTCAGATCCAGCGCTTGGTCATCAACGGCGGCGCGCGCCATGGTCGCGAACAGCACCGCCTCCACCCACTCGGCCGGTAGCCCGTATTCGTCGGTGGGCGCGATTTCGGCATCCGGCAGGTGGCGGGAGAGGCGCGCCAACAGCCAGCCGTTGCGCGCGCCTCCGCCGCAAACGAGCAGCCGTTTGACCGTCGGCAGCGCCGAGCGCAGCGCGTCGGCGATCGTGACCGCGGTCAGCTCCGCCAGCGTGGCCTGAACGTCCCGGGGGTCGGGCCCGTCGAGTTTTGCGCGGTGCCGCGCCCAGGCCAGGTGAAAGGTCTCGGTGCCGGTGCTTTTCGGCGGTGGGCGGTCGAAATAATCCTCGGCCCGCAGCGAGGCGAGCAACGAGGCGTCGACCCGACCCCCAGCGGCCCACTCGCCGTCGCGGTCGAAATCACGGCCACGGCGCTCCCTGATCCAAGCGTCCAGCAGGCAGTTGCCCGGCCCGGTGTCAAGACCGGACACCGGTTGCTCCGGGTCGGCCGGCAGCAGGCTCAGGTTGGCGATTCCGCCCAGGTTCAGGACTGCGCGGTCCTCATCAGCGGTGCGGAACAGCTCGCCGTGCAGGGCCGGCGCCAGCGGCGCGCCCTGGCCGCCGGCGGCGAGGTCGCGCCGGCGCAGGTCGGCGACGGTGTCGATGCCGGTCACCTCGGCCACCGTGTTGGGGTCGCAGAGCTGCATCGTCACCGGGGTCTCGTCGTTGGGCCCGTGATAGACCGTCTGGCCGTGGCAGCCGAGTGCTCGCACCCGCGCCGCCGGGACGCCGGCAACGGCCAGCACCGCGCGCGTCGCGGAGGCGAACAGGCGAGCGATCTCGACCTCTAAACGGGCCAGTTCGGCCGCCGGCACGGCCCCTCCGGCGACCAGCTCGCGCAGCCGCTTGACCAGGGCCGGGGGATAGTCGCTGCGGTGGGTCGCCAGGACTTCGGGCGGACCGTCGCCGAGCCGCACCAGCGCGGCGTCCACGCCGTCCATGCTGGTGCCGGAATTGAGGCCGATGAAAAGCGGGCTGTTTCCGGGCCGGCGGCCCGCCGCGCTCACCGAGTTGCGGCCGGGGACGCGGCCGGGGCTTGCGCCAGCAGGCCGGATTGCTGCATCTGATCCAGTTGCGCCATCAATCCCCGCGTGCGCTCGTGAAACGCGGGCATCAGAGCCTCCGGCAACGCCTCGGCCTTCGGCAGGTCGACCGTGCGCGGATTGCGGTGCACGCCGTTGACCAAAAATTCGTAGTGCAGGTGAGGCGCCTGCGCCAGGCCGGTGGCGCCGACGTATCCGATCACCTGCCCCTGCTTGACCCGCTGGCCTCTCTTGGCCAGCCGTTTGCTGAAGTGCAGGTACTTGGTGACGATGTTGTTGCCGTGCTGGATGAACACGTAGTTGCCGTTGTATTTGCCGTATCCGGCGCGCGTCACGGTGCCGTTGCCGGCGGCGTAAACCGGGGTCCCGGATGGCGCCCGGTAGTCGACGCCGTTATGCGCTCTTACCCGACGCAGGATCGGGTGGAACCGGCGGGGGTTGAAGCTGGAGCTGATATACGCGAAATCCAGCGGCGCGCGCAGGAACGCTTTTTTCATGTTGCGTCCGTCCGGCGAGAAATACTCGGTGCCGTTGCCGGCGTCGAAGCGCAGCGCCCGGTATTCGCGGTTTTGGTTGACGAAGGTCGCGGCCAGGATTTCGCCGCTTCTCAGGTATTCGCCGTTGCGGTAGAGCTGCTCGTAGACCAGGTGAAATTCGTCACCCTCGCGGATGTCCAGCACGAAATCGATGTCCCAGCCGAACAGGCCGGCCATCTGCATGATCAGCTTGTCGCTCAAGCCCGCCTCGCGCCCGGCCAGGAAGAGCGAGTCGCGGATGACCCCGCTCGCGCGCTCGGGCTGCGCAATAAGCTGATCCTCGATCAGCTGTCCGGCAAGCTCACCGTCGGTCTGGGTCAAGCGCAGGCGGGTGCGTTCGTCGAGCTGATATTCCAGGGCTTTGAGCGAACCGTCGTCGCGGAGCTGGAACTTCAGCTCGTCGCCGGGATAAAGGCGGGTCAGGCGCCGGGTGTGCTCGTTGAGGTGAACCACCCGGTGCACGCTGCGAGGACCGAGCCCCAGACGCTTGAATACGCTCGCCAGCGTGTCGCCCCGGCGCACCGTTTCGACGCGCCACGACTCGGGCTCGAGCCACGGCTCTACCGGCGCTGGATCGTCGTCCGGCGCTGCCGTTGCCGCCGGTGGCGGCGGCAGCGCCAGCGGCTGCACCTGGGGCGTTGGGAGCGCCGTTGCCACTGGCTGATCGACCACCGCCCAGGCGATCAGCAGGACCGCCCCAGCGGCGCCCGCGACGGCGGCGGGAAGGCGTCGGGCGTGAATTTGGTTGAGCGAGCGGGACACATGCCGCAGCAGCCTCGCCGCGGCGACCGCCCAGGCGGGCTTCGGGGCGCGGCGCGGGCCGATTTGGAGATTCTTGTAGTCGCGAGGGATATGGGGGCTGTGGCTCACGGACAAGCCTCGCTTTTTTGGGCCGTACCTTAAGCCCTGGAAGCGTTGCGGTCAATCGAGCCCGGTCGCCGGAACACGGAGCTGCGGCGGTTTCCGCGGCCCTCGTTTTTGGTTATGGTGCCGGCCCATGGAGCATAGCAACGACGCGCTGGGACTGATCGCCCGCGGCACCGAGGAAATCCTGAAGCGCGAAGAGCTGATCGAGCGCCTGGCCGGCGACCGTCCGCTGCGGGTCAAGGTCGGGTTCGACCCGACCGCGCCCGATCTGCACCTCGGCCACACCGTGGTGATCAACAAGATGCGCCAGTTTCAGGATCTGGGCCACCAGGTCATCTTCCTGATCGGCGATTTCACCGGCATGATCGGCGATCCCAGCGGCAAGAATGCGACCCGCCCGCCGTTGAG
>JBFGYD010000244.1:0-4775 GCA_041587615.1 Lysobacterales bacterium | reverse complement strand
GTGGTCGGCGATCAGCCAGACCCTCGTATCGAGCTGCTCCGATCGGCGGAAATATTCCTCCAGCGCCGCCGCCAGGGTGGCGCCGCCGAGAGGCACGATACCCTGATAGTGTTGCTCCGAACCCAGGCCGTCGATCGAGATCATTAGTGCGGCATCGTCGTCGAGCTGTGAAAAGTCCCACTGCGGCGGCAGCGGCTGATCGCACTGCAGAATGGCGCGCTGGGCGCCGTCGCTGGAGCACTGCGCGATCAGCAGCCGTAGCGGGCCGCCGGCCTGCAGCTGCAGCGACAGCCGCGCTCGGATTTTGATCCCGCTCAACAGGAGCGAGGAGGCCGCGAGCGCCTCTCCCAGCACCTGTTGCACGTTGTGGTCGGCGGTGTTACGCGCTCTGACCGCGCGCCAGGTATCCTCCAGCTTGACCATCGCGCCGCGTGCCGGGACCCCGGCGAACGAGAATCGCAGCAGTGAATCGCCCGGCTGGTTCACCGGAAGCTGCCCGGTTTGCCGGGCGTCGGGCTGAGCCAGCCCCGACTTTCGATCGGCAGCGTCGATTGACCGTCGCTGTGCACCAGCTCGCCCTCGATCCGATACGGTGCCCGCGCCCGCTCACCGGCCGTGACCCGGCGCAGCAGGTCACTGATCGCCGGCGGTGACGGCGTCTCCACCGTCACCAGTTCGTTGCCCAGGCCGGGCACGTCCAGATCGAACGGCGGACTGAAACGTCCCAACTCGCGTTCATCGATCAACAGCGTGAATTCCAGACGGTCCGCCGGCAGCGTGGCCGCGACCGGGTTTCGAATTCTGAGTCGGATTTCAACGGTGTCGTCGTCGGCCAGCTCGAGCTCGACGATGCGCAGCGCCGGGGGTTGCAACTGCGGTGCGCGCGCGCCGCAGGCGGCCAGAATCAAACCGGAAAGCATCAGGGTTAGCGACCATCGCCACGCGAGCGGGGTAGCCGGGTTCGCTCGGTTGTTTGGGAATCCCATCAAGTCTTCTCCTCGAGTACCATGCGCGGCGCGATGAACCGACTCGGCTTTCAGCGACGCCCTGCGAAACTGATGCAGTATGCGGGACAGGACGCTAAAGCCGCAGCCCGCGACGCGGATCGAGCACGTCCTGGATCACGTCGGCCAGCAGGTTCAGCGCCATAACCAGCAAAAAAAGGGACACCGACGCGGCCACGAAGTTGTTGAAATGACCGGCCAGATTGTCGTGCGCCGATTCGGCAATCATCACCCCCCAGCTTACCCCATCCTTGACGCCAAGGCCGAGGAAGCTCAGCACGACCTCGGCCTTGACCGCCGCCACAAAGGAGATGGTCGCCTGAACCAGCAGCAGATGCACCGTGTTGGGGAGAATGTGGCGAAAGATGATGGCCGGCTCGGAGACGCCGATGACTTGGGCCGCCTCGATGAACGAGAGCCGCTTGAGCTTGATCACCTCGGCCCGGATCAGGCGGCCGGTCGTGGTCCAGAAGCACGCTACCATCGCGATGTGCATCGCGAACGGGCTGCCGCGCATCGCGTAAGCGACCGCGGCGACCAGCAGGTAAAACGGGATCGCGTCGATGACTCCCATCACCCACATCGCGACACGATCGGGCCAGCGATTGCTGTAATAGCCTCCTAGCGCGCCGAGCAGCGCGCCGAGCGCGGTGGCCAGCAGGGCGACCAGCAGGCCGACTTCGAACGCGGTCCGGGCGCTGAACAGGCAGCGGGCGAAGATGTCCTGGCCAATGGCGTTGGTGCCAAACCAGTGGCGCGCCGACACCGGCGCCCGAATCGTTGCGCTGGTGGCGCCCCATTCCTGGCCCCAGAGGCCGGCCCAGACGCCGAGCGCGGCGATAAAGAAGACCGCAAACAGCGACAGGCAGGCCAGCGCCAGCCGGTCGCTCAGGATCTCGACCGCCGCGCGTTGCCACCAGGATCGGGCGGAGCGGGTACTCATTTGATCCTCGGATCAACGAAGCCGTAGAGCCGGTCGGCCACCAGCATGACGGTCCCGAGAACGACCGAGGTCAACCCGATGACCGCTTTCATGACCGGCTGATCGCCGCTGGTGATCGCGTCGAAGGTGACCTTTCCGACCCCGGGAATCCCGAAATAACCCTCGACGACGAGGCTGCCGCCGATCAGCAGCATTGGAATCGAGTAAAGGATGCGCGTCATGATCGGCAGCAGGCTGTTGCGCAGCACGCCCAGCACGAAAATGCGCGGCCGCGAGAAGCCAAACGAGCGGGCGGTGCGCACGTAGTCGCGACCAAGCTCCTCCACGAACACGGAGCGGTAAAAGCGCGTGCTGTAACCGGTGCCGACGAACACGATGGCAAGGGTTGGCACCGCCACATGGCGCAGATACGAAAGCGCCGTGCTGGCGTCCCAACCACGGGCCGGAAACCAATTCAGGCCGTAGCTGGAGGCAAACGCGATCTGGAACGCGATCATCACGACCAGAAAACTGATCGACATGCCGACGACCGAAAGTGCCATGATCAAGCGGTCAAGGATTCGGCCCTGGTTGAACGCGGCCACCCCCGCCAGCGCCAGCGCGAGCAGTTGGCCGATGACGAAGCCGGGGAGCAGCAGCGCCGCCGATACCGGCACGGTGCGCTTCAGGATCGACGTGACCCGCTCACCGGTGGCGTCCGAAAAGCCGAAATCGAGCGTCGCCAGCTCCTTGAGATAGCGGGCGTAGCGCAGCGGTAGCGGCCGGTCGTAACCCAGTTGATGCCGAATCTCGGCGATTTCCGCCGCGGTCGGATTCTTGCCCGCCAGTTCGTGAGTCTTGTCCGGCCCGAAGTAGACGATCAGCAGGAAGCCAATCAGCGTGACCCCGAGGATCAGCAGCGCGACGCTCAGGAAATTGTCGATCGCCCCCCGCATCTTCTTATCGGCCCGACCTTCGCTTGAGTTGCGGGAATTGTAGACCAACGGCAGTGAAACTCACGCCGCTCGGCCCGGACGGGACACTAATTCTTCAGATCGATGAACCGAATGAAGAAGCCGCCCAGGGTGTCGCGGTCCGGGATCGCGATGACGTCTTGGTGCATCAGGTACAGACGCCGGCGCGAAAGGCCTGCAATGGCCGCGCAGTCCGAGATCAGGATCTCGTTCATTTGCCGGTACAGCTTGGTGCGCTCCGGGGACCGCGCCATGACCGCCGCCTGCTCGTAAAGCCGGTCGTACGCGGGGTTGGCGTAGTTGCTGACGTTGGAGCCGGGTGAGGCGTTGGGGCCGTAGAACAACTGCAGGACGTTCTCGGCGTCGGGATAGTCGAGAGTCCAGCCGTAAAAAGGGACCAGATCGAGCTGACGATTGCGGGCGGCTCGATTCAGATCGCCGAAGGTCGCGAATCCCAGGCGCTGAATTTTTTCCGCCGGATATCCGATCTCCGTCATTTGGCTGCGAAACTGCTCGTAGCCCTGCTGCCCGAGGACGCCGTTGACGTGGGCGTATTTCAACACCGGCAGCGTGTCGGCGGTCCAGTCGGACTCGGCTAACAGGCGGCGCGCGCCCTGGGGATCGTGGCGCAGTGAATCGCGCGACAGCTCGGGATCGAATTCGGGCACCACCGGCGGGATGATGCCCGGAAACGTCTCGCCAACACCGGCGTAGAAAGTCCGATTGCGCAGCTCCCAGTCCAGGCCTTTGCGCAGCGCGCAGCGCAGCGCCCGGTTGCGGGCGTCAACCGCCGGATCATCGGCCTGACCCAGACGAGGATCGTCCATGTTGAACGCGACGTAGACGAGCCCGGCCTCGAGTCCCGAGTGCATCCGATATTTGTCACGCAGCTCCGGACTGAGTCGGGGCGGCGATCTCACTTCCAGAACTCGGTCGATCTGACCGTGTGAAATCACCGTGAACTGAATCTCATCGCCCTTGGTAAAGGAAATCCAGCGCGCCGTCTCGTCGGCGATAAAGTGAATCTCGAGCCGGTCGATGAACGGCGGCGCCCGTCCCGCGATCGCCTCGATTCCGGCCTCGGCGTGCGCCGGGCTATAGCCCTCCGCGGCGAGGTCGACCGGCTCGCGGCGAAAGCCCGGGTTGCGTTCGAGCACTGCCTTGGTGACGTCGAAACTGACCAGCCGAAACGGGCCGGAGCCTGCCGGGTTGACCCCGAATTCGCGACCGTAGTGCTCGGCCGCCTCGCGTGGGACCACGGCTGACAGCGGGACGGCCAGGGTGTGTGCGAACTGCGGAAAGGGTCGCACCAGTTTGACCACCAGCGTGTGGGAATCCGGAGCGCTCAAGCCGGCGACGGCGCGATCGTAGTCGGCGCCGTCAGCCTGCCATTGCTCCATGCCTTGGATTTTGCCACGCCACAGCCACGCGCCCTGGGAGCGCACCGCCGGATCGAAGTGGCGCTTCAGCGAATAGATCACGTCGGCGGCGGTTACCTCGCGTCCGCGTCCATCGGTGAACGCCGGATCGTCGGCGAACATGACGCCCGGCTTGAGCCGAAACGTGTAGCTCAGGCCGTCGCTCGATACTTCCGGCAGCGCGCGCGCCAGGTTGGGAGTCAGCTCATAAGGGCGGGCCAGGTATTTGTAGCGGTACAGCGTGTCGTACACGTTGACCACGACGAAGCTTGCGTAGATGCTTCCGGCTTGGGCGGGATCGAGACTGTTCGGCGCGCCGTCCATCGAATGCCGATAGACTTTGAGTTCTGGCTTCGTTGTCGGATCGCTGGCCGGCGAGCAGCCGCAGCAGGCGCCTACCAGAGCGATGGCCAGCGCCCGGAGCCTTGTCGGCGCCATACCTTCCCTCCTTTGCATC
>JBFGYD010000243.1:0-4789 GCA_041587615.1 Lysobacterales bacterium | reverse complement strand
TGGGCCACCTGGTGCGCCCCTTGCCGACGCGAGATGCCGGCGCTGGATGCACTCAACGACACCCTCGGCGAGCAGGGCGTCAGCGTCATCGGCGTCGCGCTGGACGAGCCCGCGCAGGTCGCCGAGTTCATCGCCGAGTTGGGCGTGCGTTACCCGATCGTCGTGCCGGAGGTCGTCGCCGGCATGCGCTATCTGCGCGAAATGGGCAACGTCGCCGGCGTGCTGCCCTATACCGTGTTCATCGATCGCGGCGGGCGGGTGGCGCAAATCAAGATCGGCGAGCTGAGCACGGAGGAAGGGCTGGCCACGAGCCGCCGCCTGCTTTAACTCAAACATCGGCATCAGTTTCATTGGCCGGTGCTCGGTCGGCCAGCCGCTCCACTTGATTGCCGGGAGTAACGCCAAAAGCCGCGATCTGGCGATAAATTGAGGTTATTTTCGCCTAAACCGACCGGAACTGGACAATAAGCATTGACTGCGGCAAACTCCGGAGCTGTTCTGCATCGAAGAACGAAGCATGAGCGCCATCCTGGTCCTGAACGGCCCCAACCTCGATTTGCTGGGGCAGCGCGAACCCGAACTGTACGGTCGCCAAACCCTGGACGATATCATCGCCGACCTGAGCCAGCGGGCCGGAGAGCGCGGACTGAAACTGAGCCATTTCCAGAGCCCGTCCGAGGGCGAGCTGGTCCAGCGCATCCATCGCGCCGCGGACTTGGACGAACGATTCATCGTGTTCAATCCGGCCGCCTTCACCCACACCTCGATCGCGTTGCGCGACGCGCTGCTGGCGGTTCAGATCCCGTTCATCGAGGTGCACCTGTCCAACGTCAACGCCCGGGAGGATTTTCGCCGGGTCAGCTACTTTTCCGACATCGCCCATGGCACCATCACCGGCTTGGGCCCGCTGGGCTACCGGCTGGCGCTGGATGCCGCCCTGGCGCATCTGGCTTGAAAGGCGATCCGCACACTGAGGGGAACGCATGGATATCCGAAAAATAAAGAAACTGGTCGAGATCCTCGAGGAATCGGGGCTGGCGGAAATCGAAATTTCCGAAAACGAAGAATCCGTCCGCCTGAGCCGCTACCCGAAGGAGTTGCCGTCCTTCGCCTTTCCACCTCAGTTCGCGGCAGCCGCGGCGACCCCACCGGCCGCGGCGCCGGCCGCGGCCGCGTCATCGGAAAGCGCAAGCTCCGAGGCACAGGAGGCCGAGCAGATCGAGGGCCACGTGATCCGGTCACCGATGGTGGGCACTTTTTACGCCGCGCCCAACCCGGAGTCCGATCCTTTCGTCAGCCCCGGGCAGCAGATTAAGGTCGGCGACGTCGTCTGCGTGATCGAGGCGATGAAAATGTTCAACCAAATCGAATCTGACGTCGCCGGCAAGATCGTCTCGGTACTGGTCGAAAACGCTCAGCCGGTCGAATTCGACCAAGCGCTGTTCATCGTTCGCTGAGCGCAATGACTAGCGCTTTTCTGCCGGCATGATCGACAAAATACTGATCGCCAATCGCGGCGAAATCGCCCTGCGCATCCTGCGCGCCTGCCACTCGCTGGGGATCAAGACCGTGGCGGTGCACTCGACCGTGGACCGTAACCTGAAACACGTCGCGATGGCCGACGAATCGGTCTGCATCGGGCCGCCGCGAGCCGCCGACAGTTATTTGAACATTCCGGCCATCATCGCCGCGGCCGAAGTCACCGACGCCACCGCGATCCACCCCGGCTACGGCTTCCTGGCCGAAAACGCCGATTTCGCCGAGCGCGTCGAGCAGAGCGGCTTCATCTTCATCGGCCCCAATCCGGACACGATCCGGCTGATGGGCGACAAGGTGGCCGCGATTCGGGCGATGAGGGAGGCCGGCGTGCCGTGCGTACCGGGCTCCGACGGGCCGCTCGGCAACGACCGCCAGCAAAACTCGGCGGTGGCGCGGCAGATCGGCTACCCGGTCCTGATCAAGGCCGCCGGCGGCGGTGGTGGCCGTGGCATGCGAGTCGTGCACACCGAGGCGTCGTTGCATAACGCGATCGCGATGACCCGCAACGAGGCGCGCGCCGCGTTCAGCAACGACATGGTGTATATGGAGAAATACCTGGAGAATCCGCGCCACGTGGAGTTCCAGGTGATGGCCGATCAGCACGGCAACGCGCTCCATTTCGGCGAACGCGACTGTTCGATGCAGCGCCGCCACCAGAAGGTGGTCGAGGAAGCGCTGGCTCCCGGCGTCACCCAGTCACAACGCTTGAAAATGGGTGCGGTCTGCGTTGACGCGTGCAAACGCATCGGCTATCGCGGGGCCGGTACGTTCGAGTTTCTGTATGACGACGGCGAGTTTTATTTCATCGAAATGAACACCCGGATCCAGGTCGAGCACCCGGTGACCGAGCGGGTCACGGGGATCGATCTGATGCGCCACCAGATCCTGGTTGCCGCCGGCGAGCCGCTGCCGTTCGAGCAGCAGAAAATCACCTGGCGAGGTCACGCGATCGAATGTCGCATCAACGCCGAGGACCCGGTGACGTTCATGCCCAGCCCCGGCCTGGTGACCCAGTTCCACGCCCCCGGCGGGCCCGGGGTTCGGGTCGACAGCCACCTGTACGACGGGTACGCGATCCCGCCCTACTACGATTCGCTGATCTGCAAGCTGATTGCGTTCGGCCAGGATCGTCAGACTGCGATCGCGCGGATGCAGGGGGCACTGGCCGAGACCCTGATTTCGGGCATCAAAACCAACATTCCGCTGCTGCAGCGCATCATGAGCGACAAGGGCTACCAGGCGGGGGGGACCAACATCCACTACCTGGAAAAGAGGCTGGCAGAGACGCGGGACAACAAGTAACTCATGCGCCGCCAACTCGTGCAACATCTGGGTTGATGGGCTGGTTGGAAGCCACGGTGACCACCAGCGCGCGTCATCGGCGCGACGTGGAATCAACGATGACCGAGCTGGGGGCGCTGGCGGTGACCCTGACCGACGCCGGCGACGCGCCGCTGCTGGAGCCGCCGGCCGGCTCGACCCCGGTATGGCCGGAAATGCGCGTTACCGGGCTGTTCCCGGAACGGACCGACCGCGACCGTCTTCGTGCGCTGATTCGACGGCGGCTGCCGGCCGGGGCGATCCGCCGCTACCGCCAGCGGCGGCTAGGAGAGCGGGACTGGGAGCGGGCCTGGCTCGAGGATTTCGGGCCACTGAGCTTCGGAGACCGGCTCTGCATCTGTCCGACCGGGCAACAGCCGCCGGGAGAGTTTGCGGCGCTGGTGCGACTCGATCCGGGGCTGGCTTTCGGTACCGGTTCGCACCCGACCACCGCGCTTTGCCTCGAGGCCCTGGCGGAGCTCGACTTGGAGGGGTGCCGCGTGCTGGATTACGGCTGCGGTTCTGGAATCCTGGCAGTCTCCGCGCTGAAGCTGGGCGCGGCCGAGGCCTGGGCCGTCGACAACGATCCCCAGGCGCTGACCGCCGCCCGCGCCAACGCCGAGCGCAACCGGGTCGCCGAACGGCTGCATCTGGCGGACTCGGCTGAATCGCTGCCGCATCGCGCCAATCTGGTCGTGGCGAATATCCTCACCCGGGTGCTGTGCGCGCTGGCGCCGAGCTTGGGCCGACTCGCCCAGCCGGGCGCCCCGCTGTTGCTGTCGGGCATTCTGGCCGACCAGGTACCCGAGGTGAGGCGCGCCTATGAACCACGGTTCACGCACTGGCGAACAGTGGAACGCGACAATTGGGTTCTGCTGCGCGGACGGCGGCGTTGATGTACACCCAGTGCGCCGAGTGCGACACCATCCTGCCGGTCAGCGCCGGCGAGCTGGCGCTGGCCCACGGCGAGGTACGCTGCGGCTCCTGCGGCGCGGTATTCCTGGCGCTCGAGGCACTGTGCGAAGAGCTGGATGTTAACGGCCACGTGCGCACCTGTTTCCACAGCGAGCGTCCACCGACCCTGAGCGACCCACGAGCCGGGGAATCGCTGATCGACGACTTGTTCCTGGACCGGCCGCCGGCGCTGATCGAAACACCGGTCATCGACGACGAACCGGCACCGCCGATGCCCGGCGAACTGCGGCCGCGGCCGCCCGCGGCCCGGCCGCGATCCCTGGCGTGGGGTGCCGGCGCGGCGCTGCTGCTAGCGGCGCTGCTCGGCCAATGGGGCTGGCACCAGCGTGAGCGCCTGACTCAAAGCCCGGAGCTGCGGCCCTGGATGGAGCGGGCCTGCGCCGTGTTCGGCTGCCGCCTCCCGCTGGCCGACGACCTGTCGCAGATTCGCCTCGTCGGGCGCAACATCCGACCGCACCCGAGCGTCGCCGGCGCGCTGATCATCAGCGCCGCGATGCAGAATCAGGCGCCGTATCCGCAGCCCTATCCGACGGTCGAAATCGCACTGTCGGATCTGCACGGAAGAAAAATCGCCATGCGCCGCTTCGAGCCGGTTGAATTCCTGGACGAAGATGTCTCGCTGGAAAACGGCATGCCGCCTTTGACGCTGTTACCGCTGGTGTTCGAGGTCGTCGATCCGGGTGAGGACGCGGTCGCCTTCGAGTTCACTTTTCGCTGATCAGGGCCGCTTTATTTTTTTTCCCATCGGAGTATTATGAACGCCCCGTTCAGGGATCTTGGCGGGAAGGGGTCGACACGAAAAATGCGGGCACGGGACTCCTCCGGGGGGTCCGAACGGGTGCAATTATGACGTTCACCGGAGATGGGGCGGCGCAGCCGCGTTCCAAATCTTCACATTCATCCCTTCGCGGACAGGAAGCTCTTCACCACAGCGTCCGGCGCGCCGTGCGGCGCT
>JBFGYD010000242.1:0-4795 GCA_041587615.1 Lysobacterales bacterium | reverse complement strand
ACCAGATCGCCAATCTGAAGCGGATACAGGCCCAGCAGTACGTCGCCGGTTCACGCGGCAATCTGGACATCATCGCGGTCGCCGGCGATGGCCCCGCGGTATGCGTGCAGGTGTTTTTTTTCCGCGAAGGACGCAACATCGGTAACCGCGCCTTTTTTCCCCGCAATCGCGGCGACGCCGACGCGGCCGAGGTATTGGGGGCGTTCATCGCTCAGTACTACGGCGAGCGAGAACCGCCAAGGGAAATCGTCGCAAGCCATGACTTTCCGGACCGCCGGCTGCTCGAATCCGTGTTCGGGGAGCGCATCGGCAAGCGCGTGCGCATCCTCTACCGGCCACGCGGCGACAAGGCCAAGTGGCTCGAGATTGCGCTCAACAACGCATGCAGTGCCCTGGCCAGCCAGTTGGCCGGCCGGGCCGGGATGCGGCGTCGGATCAAAGCGCTCCAGAAGCTGCTCGATCTGGCCGAGCCACCCGCGCGGATGGAGTGTTTCGACGTGAGCCACACCCGCGGCGAGGCCACGGTTGCGGCCTGCGTCGTGTTCGACGCCGCCGGCCCGGTCAAGTCGGACTACCGCCGTTTCAACATCCGGGGAATCGAACCGGGGGACGACTATGCGGCGCTGCGCCAATCGCTGGAGCGGCGCTACAAGAGACTCAAAGCGGGGGAGGGCCGGATCCCTGACGTGCTGTTTATCGACGGCGGGAAGGGACAACTGGGCCACGCCCTAGCCGTGCTGGAGGAGCTGCAGATCGATCAGACCCTGGTGGTTGCGGTGGCCAAAGGCGATAAACGCAAGGCCGGCCATGAAACCCTGTTCGTCGGGCGCGGCCGACGCGCGCTTCAGCCAAAGCCGGATTCGCTGGCCGGACATCTGGTCCAGAGCATCCGCGATGAAGCCCACCGCTTTGCGATCACTGCCCATCGCCAGCGTCGGAGCAAATCGCGCCAGCGGTCCATCCTGGAGGACATTCCCGGCATCGGCGCCAAGCGGCGCCGCCGCCTGCTCGAGCATTTCGGCGGGCTGCAGGGCCTTCGCCGCGCGGGCGTCGAGGAACTTTGCGCGGTCGACGGGATCCACGCTCAGCTCGCGCAACGTATTTACGACGCGCTGAGGAACTGAGCGAGCCCTTGGCGCCAGATCTGGCGAGCGGAGCTACATTGAAATTCCGGCGCAACATGACCATCATTCGTTAAGCACCGAACGACCCGACGATCACCGATGGAACTCAAGGCGGCCACGCTGCTCACGCTGTTCAGGATTGCGCTGATTCCCGTGCTGGTGGTGTTCTTCTATCTGCCTTACGGCTGGACCAACTGGGCCTGTGCCGGGATCTTCGGGCTGGCCGCGCTGACCGACTGGGCTGACGGATACGTAGCGCGCCGGTACGACCAGGTGTCCCCATTTGGCGAGTTTCTCGATCCGGTGGCTGATAAGCTGATGGTGGCAGTGACTTTGGTGCTGCTGGTCCAGTACCAGCCCTCGGCGTGGTTCGTGATTCCGGCGGCGATCATCATCGGGCGTGAAATCACGATCTCGGCTCTGCGCGAGTGGATGGCCGGAATCGGCGAGAGCGGCGCGGTCCGGGTCGCTTTCGTCGGCAAGCTCAAGACCATCGTGCAGATGGTCGCCTTGGTGTTGCTACTGCTGCGCGAGCCGCTCGGACCGATTCCCACGTTCACCCTCGGGCACATCGGCTTGTGGGTGGCCGCGGTCCTGACGATCTGGTCGATGGTCGTGTATTTGCGCGCGGCTTGGCCGGCCGTCAGGACCGCCGGAGACTGACCTGAAACTGACCGCCCCGGCTCTTGACAGCCCGGGCGCGTCGCGTAGACTAACGGCCCTCGCGCGGGAATAGCTCAGTTGGTAGAGCACAACCTTGCCAAGGTTGGGGTCGCGAGTTCGAGTCTCGTTTCCCGCTCCAAGAATTCACTGAAAGCCCGGGCGTGTCCCGGGCTTTTTTGTGGGAGCGATCCGGATTAGGCTATTGGACACCAGGTATCGGGAGGCGACAAAGGAGATCTTGATGTTCGAAGACGACGACGACCGAATCTATGCCGTGGTCATCAACCACGAGGAACAATACTCGATCTGGCCCGAGGACCGGGAAATTCCCAAAGGTTGGAAGGCCGTGGGCAAGACTGGGACCAAACAGGAATGCCTGGATTACATCGAGGAGGTTTGGACCGACATGCGTCCGGCGAGCTTGCGCAAGCACATGGAGGAAATCGAGAGGCAGTCCAAGTCAGCCGCCAAGAAGGATTGATGAGACGGCGGAAATCTCCTGGCCATGGCCGGTAAACAGCGCGCTTACGGCGGGGCTTGATGGCTGATTTGGGGCGCTGGCTGGTCGTCAGGGAGGGTCCCGCGGCCATCCGGGTCCGCCTTTTCTGCTTTCCCTACGCCGGCGGGGGCGCGTCCCTTTTTTTTGGTTGGCCGGCGTCGCTGCCGCCCGGGGTGGAACTTACCGCGGCCCAGCTTCCGGGCCGCGAGGAGCGCACTGCCGAGCCGCCGATCGATGACTGGCGGATGCTGGCGCGACCCCTCGCCGATGCGATCGAGCCGCTGGTCCGGACCCGGCCCTACGCACTGTTCGGCCACAGCCTCGGGGCTACGCTCGCGTTCGAGGTGGCGCGGCATATGCGGGATCGTCGGCTCCCGGAACCGGCCGCGCTGGTCGTGTCCGGGCGGCAGGGTCCCCAATCGGGGGTCGAAGACAAGCCCATCCACCATCTGCCGGACGACGAATTTGTCGATCGATTACGGCAACTCAACGCGACGCCGAAGTCCTTGCTCGACAATCCTGAACTGATGGAACTCGTGCTGCCGCGGCTGCGCGCCGATTTCGCCGCGGCCGAAACCTATCGGTACCGACCCGGAACCAGGCTCGAATGTCCCATCGTTGCATTCGGGGGCACACGCGATCCGGACATCGACCGAAAGGCACTGGTCAGTTGGCGCCTCGAGACCCGCGGCGGTTTCAATTTGAGGCTGTTCGAAGGCGATCACTTTTTCATCCATTCCGCACAAGAGGACGTGCTCGCGAGTCTTTCTGCTCTTCTGGACTCGATCCTGAAAGCCAGCCCGGGCGATCCCGTCGCTCACCGCGCCTGAGTTCCGGCGGATGGGGGTTCCAACGATGCTGGCCACGGTGATCGATCGCCGGCGCTGGGTGATCGTCGTCTATGCGCTGCTGGTCGTGGCGATGATTCCCGGCTTGGGGCGCGTTGGTCAGGACAATTCGCCCGAGGTTTTTTTCGTCCGAGACGCGGTAGCGCTTAAGCATTACCGCGATCTGGAGTTTCACTTCGGCCGCGACCGCGTGCTGCGGGTCGTGCTCAGCGGAGAAGGGGTATGGACCGCCAGGGGGTTGGCTTGGTTGAGCCGGCTGGAACTCGAGGCGGGAAAAATCTTTGGCGTGGTCGGGGCCGCCAGCCCGTATGCTCATCACCGCTGGCGGCTGGCCGCGTGGCCGCCGGTCAACCTGAATGCGTTCCGGCGCGAAGTCGCCGCCGATCCACTCGACCGCAACGCCGGTTGGATTGGGCGCGACGGTTCCACCGTGACCGTGCTGGTGGGTTTTTACAAGCTGCCGGCGTTCAAGCAGCGGCGGGCGCTGGCCGATCTGGATAGGCTGCTGAACACCGCGCCGCCCGGGGTGGAGGTGGCGCTTGCCGGAGTGACGGCGCTGAACCAGGCCATGGACGAAGCGCTGGTCGAGATGGCGATGCGCTTCTTTCCGTTGCTGGGTCTGGCCGCGGCGCTGCTGCTGGCGCTGTGTCTGCGCCGGACTGCACACGTGCTGATGCCGTTTGCCGGCGTCGCCGTGTGTCAGGTGGTGCTGTTCGGTGCGATGGGATACGCGGGCGCCAGTCTCAACCTGATCACTATCGTCGCCGCGCCCCTGCTGTTCGTGATCACGCTGGCCACCGCCACGCACGTGCTGCTGTCCTTCAGGGCGGTTGCAAACGGCACCGCCGGCCCGCGAGAGGCGGTGCTCGAGACCTACCGCCTGAAGGCCTGGCCCGTGATTTGGACCGGCGTGACCACGGCCCTGGGATTCGGCTCGCTGGCGGTTAGCCCGGTGCCGCCGGTGCAGGCCCTGGGCGCCTGGACGGCGGCCGCGATCGTTTTCATGACGATCATGCTGCTGACCCTGTACCCGGCGCTGCTGGTCGGCGGCCCGCAGCCGACGCCGGCAGGCGGCTGGAACGAATTCGACGACATGGGCCGGCGCCGCGGCCGGTCCTGCGCGCAATGGGCGGTGCGCCACGGCGCCGCGACCCGCGCGATCTTTGCGCTGACGGCGGCGTCGCTCTTGATCGGCATCGGACGCCTCGGGATCGAGACCAACCTGCAGACCTACTTCGAGCCCCACCATCCATTGCGGGTCACGCTGGCCCAACTCGACGAGGCCGGCATCGGCGCGGTGGCTGCCGATCTGGTGCTGGTGCGCCGAGATCCGAGCCCAGGCCCCTTCGATCAGCCCGGTGAGCTGGCGCGGCTGGGGGCACTGGCCGCGGAGCTTCGTTCGCTGGGGCCGGTCGCGGGCGCGGTCAGCGTCACGGACCTGGTCGACGGGGTCGCGCGCTACGCCGAATATCCGGCTGGGACAGACCCGCGCCAAACCGCGCTGGATCAAATCGCCGCGGACCCCGAGCGGGCCCCGATGCTGAGCTTCTTTCTGACCCGTGACGCGGAAAGAACCCGCATCGCCATGTTCTTCCCGCTGCTGGGATACCCGGAACTCGAGCCCATATTCGAGCGCGCTCGAAGCGCTGGCGCGCGCCATT
>JBFGYD010000241.1:0-4817 GCA_041587615.1 Lysobacterales bacterium | reverse complement strand
CCGGCTGCCGGCGATCAACGTCGGCCTGCGCCAGCGGGGCCGCCTGTGCGCCGCCAACGTCCGCTCGGTCGAGGCTGGCGTCGAGGCCATCGTCGACGCGGTCGTCGAGGCGCTGAAGCCGGAGGTCAGGGACGCGCTGGCAGCGCTCGAAAACCCCTATGGCGACGGCCGTGCCAGCGAGCGGATCGCCCGGGTGCTGCGCGAGTTGCCCGATCGTCAAACGCTGCTGATGAAGCGGCCGATGCCGGTATGAGCGAAACGTTCCGGATTCCGCTGGCCCGTCCCGATGTCGGCGTCGCCGAAAAAGCCGCGGTCGCCGCGGTGCTGGAGAGCCCGAACTTGAGCCGCGGTCCGGTGCTGACCGCGTTCGAGCAAGATTTTCGCCATCGTCTGGGCTGCGGCCACGCGATCGGGCTCAGTTCCGGGACCGCGGCGCTGCACCTGGCGCTGCTGGCGCTAAAGGCCGGTCCCGGCGACGAGGTCATTACGGTTCCTTACACCGTGCCGGCAACGGTCAACGCGATTCTCGCCGCCGGCGCGCGTCCGGTGCTGGTCGATATCGAGGCCGAAAGCCGCGCGCTCGATCCCGCGCGGCTCGAGACCGCGATCGGCGAGCGGTCCAGGGCGGTGATCGTGGTCCATCCGTTCGGTCAGGCTGCCGCCATCGGCGATCTCTCGCGCCGCTGCCGGGACCGCGGAGTGGCCCTGATCGAGGACGCCTGCGAGGCGCCTGGCGGCACCGTCAACGGAAAGGCGCTGGGCACGTTCGGCGCGGTCGGCTGCTTCGGTTTCTATCCCAACAAGCAGATGACCAGCGGCGAGGGCGGCATGGCGGTCACCGCCGACGCGGGGCTGGCGGACCGGATCCGGCTGTTGGCCAACCACGGACGGCGCATGAACGGCCGCTGGTTGGATCAGGTCGCGGTCGGGTTCAACTACCGCCTGTCGGAGCTGAGCGCCGCGCTGGGCCGGGCTCAGTTCCAGCGGCTCGACCAGATTCTCGAGACCCGTCGCCGCCTGGCGGGTTGGTACCACGAGGCACTTGCCGTGGTGGCCGGGCTGGCGCTGCCGCCGCTCAACGCGGAAACGAGTTGGTTCGCGTTCGTGATCGGCCTGCCCGAGCGGTTGGCCGCACGGCGCGACGCGCTGGCCGCCCATTTGGCCAAACACGGCATTCAAACCGGTCGCTATTTCGCGCCGCTGCACCTGCAGCCGGGACTGGAACACCTCGGCTACCGGCCCGGCGATTTTCCGGTTGCCGAATCGGTCGCCGCCGCCAGCCTCGCGCTGCCGTTCTTCAACGCCATGACCAAGATCGAGGTCGCCGAGGTGGCCGAACGGATCCACGCCTGGGTCGCGCGACAAGCCTGACCGTTGGGAGAGCGGAGCCGTTGTTCCGTTTTTCTTTGAGCTTGCCTTCGTTCAGGGGGTTAGAGCCGAGCGCCGCTCACCGCGGGCTTTTTTTTCGTCCGGCGAACAGTGCTATGCTGCAGACTCGTAAGCAACTTTTAAAAAAAACGGAACCCGCCATGCCGGTAACCATCGACTTTGAACTCAGTGATTCCGATATCGAGCATTTTGTCGCCATGGCGCGAGAGGCTCACGAGGGAATGGCCGGACGGGAGGGAGCCGCCGAAGAAATCGTCGCGTCGACCCGCGCCGTGTTCGAGGCTGCTCAGAAGGCCAAGCTGCCGGAGTACGTTGCGGTGCGGCTCAACAAGCTGGGCGTGCTCGCCGACATGGTCACCGACGGCGAGTGGCAACTGCCTGAGGAAGAGCTGACGCGGGTCTTGAGCGCGCTGGCTTATTTCAGCAATCCCGAGGACCTGATCCCCGATCGCGTGCCAGGCATCGGCTTTCTCGATGATGCGATCATGGCGGAACTCGTGGTCACCAATCTCGAGCCCGAGATCACAGCCTATCAGGAGTTCTGCGCGTATCGGACCGCCGAGGAGAACCGCCGCGCCAATCGAGGCCTCCCCACCGACGTCAGTCGCGACGACTGGCTCGCCGAGAAACGCGCCGCGCTGCACCGTCGGATGCGTCGGCAGCGGTCCAGCGGCCGGAGCGGGTGGAAAGCCTCGCTTTGGTGAGCTGGGTCCGGGCGAAGATTTCACTAGATGCCTCCAGCCCCGCTGGTTGTGCGGTTAAGCCCGCGCCTTAATTTCGTTTCCGCCCGCGGCTCATGACGGACGACGAAGTCGGCCCCCTACCGGTCATCGAAAGTTGGGACACCTACTGGAAGGGGGCACAGACCAGCGCCGCCTACACCGGCGGCGGGGCCAGCGATCCCCTGATCCTCCAGTTCTGGAACGACTACTTCGGTAAGCTCAAGGACAGAGGCGGGAACTCAAGGATCATCGACATCGCCAGCGGCAACGGCGCCGTCATCGAATGCGCCAGTCGGGTATTTGGCGACCGGCTGCCCGAATTTGCCTGCCTGGATGTTTCCTCTTCGGCGATCCGCATGCTGGAAAAACGCTTTCCGGGCGTCTACGGCGTGGTCGCCGATGCGGCGGCAATTCCGCTGATCTCGGCCCGCTACGACGTCGCCACGAGCCAGTTCGGAGTGGAATATGCCGGCCTCGAAGCCCTGGACGAGGTCACCCGACTGATTGCGCCCGGCGGCGAACTCGCGCTGCTGTTGCACCACCGCGGCGGCATCATTTACCGCCAGTGCGGCGCGAATCTCGAGGCGGTCAGGCAGATGCAGACCGCGCGCTTCATCCCAAACTGCATCGACGTGTTCGAAACCGGCTATGCGGCTATCGGGGGCGGCGACGGCGACCCATACCGCGAGGCGGGCAAACGGTTCGGCCCCTCGATTCGCGCGATGGAGGCGATCATGATGCGGTACGGCAGGGAGGTGGCCGCCGGCACGATCCTGAGACTGTACCGCGACGTCAGAACTATCCACTCACGGATGCGCCATTATGAGCCATCGGATGTCCTGGAGTGGCTGCGCAAGATGGAGCACGCCGTAGAAGCCTACGCGGGACGCATGGCGTCCATGCGCGAGGTCGCCATCGACGCCGAAAGGTTTGAACGACTCAACGCCGACCTGGCCGCCAAGGGCTTTGAGATCCTCCGCGCCGAGCCGCTGGGTCACCCGAACCAGGAGTTGCCGCTCGCCTGGGCATTGCACGGCAAGCGGGCGTAGCTCGGGTTAGAACATGTTGCATGAGTTTCACCGAGCGTTGTCTATTTACTGAGCTGAGTCAATCGCGACGCGAGCACCCCGAGCTTGGGCTAGGCGTCGGGTCCGGCGAACAACGATTCGAGCTGCGGCGCCACCGCTGCGTAATTGCGCCAGCGCTCGCTCGAGGCGGTATGCAGCCCCTCGCGCACCTGCCACACGCTCGCGGTCTTGACCGCGCTGCCCGAACGCTGGAAAGCCAGGCAGCGATCGTCCCAGTCGACCCCGAGAAAATCCAGCAGGCCGCGCAGCACCGGCTCCGGCGAGCCCACCAGTTGGTCGTAGTCGACGGTAAAGATGTCGTCCCCGAAACACTCCTCCCAGTGACTCATCAAACGCTCGTGCTGGGCGTAATAATCGGCCGTGTCCTCGAGATCCGTCGCGTAGCTCAGGTTGCCGCCGAGCTGTTGGAAGTACACCGAAAGGCAGTTGTCCAGTCGATTGCGCCTTGTGTAAACGATGCGCACCCGCGGAAACATTGCCTTGACCAGCCCTAAGTGCAGGAAATTATCCGGCCTTTTGTCGGTGAGGTTCAGCGCCTCGGGGAAAAGCTCTCGTGACTTCGACCGGTACTGATCCCCGATGCGTTGGAGTTCAGCGGGAGACGTTTCGCGTGCCCGCTGTGGGTAAGGAGCCAGGTTTGTCCTGATCAAGCGGGGCAGAAGGTCGAGCTCGCCGCCCGGGGTAATGGCCGGGTGCGCGCCCAGCATCTGTTCGATCAGCGTGGAGCCGGAGCGGAACATGCCGCAGATGAAGATCGGGCTGGCTTCGGACTCGGTCGCGTGGGTGTCGATCCAGTCGCGACCGAACAGGCCGATGAGCTGGTCGAACCCCTGCGCCGTAAGCTGCCGGTTGTAGGGCCGGTTGCGTTTTCGGCCCAGCTCGTTGGCGGCCCGGTAAGCGGCGAAGGCCTCCTCAAAGTTGCCGACCTCGTCCAGCGCCTTGCCGAGAGCGAAGTAAAGTCCTTCGCGCCCCAGCCGATCGCCCACGGCCCGCTTGATCGCGTCCCGGAGCCGGTCGATCAACGGGTCATGCGGGTCCGTGATCTGGTGCGCGTGAGCGAGCCGCGCGAGTGAGTCCCAATGGTCGGGGTTGGCGGTCAGGATGCGCTCGTAAATCTCGGTCGCCTCCTCTCTTTCACCGCTTTCCTCATCGAGTCCGGCGAGATTGAACAGCGCCGGGACGTAATCCGCGTCGACGGCAAGCGCGCGCTGGTACATCTCTCGGGCCTTGGCCGCGTTGCGCATCTCCGAGTACAGCACGCCTATGTTTGAGTAGACCTCCTGCACGTTGTCGATCCCCAGATCGAGCGCTTTTTCGTAGGCGGCAAGCGCGTCTCGATAGCGCAACGCACGCTTATACAGCAGCGCCAGGCTGAAGTGGCCGTCGGCCAGATCGGGGTTTCGTTCGAGCAGGCGCTGATAGTAGCCGATCGCCGCTTCGGGCACGCCGAGAGACTGAAGCAACTCGGCCAGGTGCGCGTGGTACGTGAGGCTGTCCGGCGCCTCCTCGATCAGGGCGATGAGCATCTCCACGGCCTGCTGCGGGTGTCCCGATTTCAGGTACAGATCGAACAGGGCCTGCAGCACGGTCTCGCGGTGCTCACCTGAGTCCGCGAGCT
>JBFGYD010000240.1:0-4830 GCA_041587615.1 Lysobacterales bacterium | reverse complement strand
GCGCGACCCAGGTCGCGACCGCCAGGCCGTTGCCCAAACCCGCAGGGCCGGCCCGGGTGGTGGTCGTCGCGGTCGGCGACCGCGCGATCGGCGACCCGGTCGAGCGCCTGCTGGAAGAAGCCCTGATCGACGCCGATTACGAACTGATGGACGAGGCGCTCTTCCCGGGGCTCAACCGCTACGCCGGCACCGACCACGTCGACCTGCCGGGCCTGAGCGAGCTGGTCCAGGCACAGGGCGGCGACATCCTGGTGCTGGCCCAGGTCGACTACCTGGGCGAGACGCCGCTGGAGTACTACGGCCAGTACAGCACGCTGTATTCGGTCAACCTGAAAGTCCGCAACATCGATCTGGAGAAACGCCGCCCGGTCGGTCGCGGTTGGCAACAGAAGGTCGACTTCACGACCCTGAACGCGACCGAGAAGGCGCGCGAGGCGGTCGCCCCAATGCTCCCCGAAGTCACCGACAGCCTGAGCGAATTCAAAGACGGGGGTTGAGTCGGCCTCTCCCAGTGCCGAGCGTGCGGCCTAAGAGACAGGCGTCATCCAACGGGTCGGACGCAACTGGAGAGCGTGCCGGGCTGAGAGCGCTTTGTCCGTATCGCAGGAGTGCCCAGACATGCACCTGAGACTCCTTTATCTCTGCACTCTAGTGGTCTCAGCACTGGTGATCGTGGGTGCCTGCAACCGTCAGGCACCGCCGCTCGTCGCGGTTGGCACCGTCGATTGGCCGATGCACGGGCTGAACCACGAGGAACATCGCTTCAGTCCCCTGCGTGACATCAATGAGGAAACCGTAGAGCGGCTCGGCCTGGTTTGGAACCGGGAACTGGGCACTACCCGAGGGCTCGAGGCGACCCCGCTGATCATAGACGGCGTGATCTTCACGACGAGTTCGTGGAGCGTGGTTCACGCGATCGAGGCCAAGACCGGTGAGTTTCTGTGGACCTACGATCCTGGGGTCGATCGCGCGCGGGCCCGGGTCCTGTGCTGCGATGCCGTGAATCGCGGGGTCGCCTATGACCGCGGTAGGATTTTTGTCGGGGCTCTGGACGGGCGTTTGATCGCACTCGACGCGGAGACGGGCACGCCGATCTGGGAGGTGGCCACCTTCGATCCTGCCCGCGGTTACTCGATCACCGGCGCCCCGCGCATCGCCGGCGATCTGGTGGTGATCGGCAACGGCGGCGCCGAGATGGGCGTGCGCGGCTACGTCTCCGCCTATCGCGCGCAAAGTGGCGACTTGGCCTGGCGGACCTACGTGGTGCCCGGCGATCCCTCGCTCGGATTCGAGTCCGCGGCGATGGAAAAGGCGGCTCAGACGTGGAGCGGCCAATGGTGGCTCGGTGGGGGCGGTGGAACGGCCTGGGATTCGATGGTGTACGACCCGGCTCTGCAACTGGTCTATGTCGGCACCGGCAACGGCGCTCCGTGGTATCGCAGCCTGCGCAGTCCCGGAGGCGGAGACAATCTGTACTTGTCATCCATCCTCGCCCTGCGGGCCGCCGACGGAGAGCAGGTATGGCACTTCCAGACCACCCCCGGCGATCACTGGGACTTCACCGCGACCCAGCCGCTGATGCTGGCCGACTTGATGATCGCCGGCAGCCTGCGCAAGGTGATCATGCAAGCGCCCAAGAACGGATTCTTCTACGTCCTGGACCGCGAGACCGGGGCCTTCATCTCGGCCGAGGCATTCGCCAGCATCACCTGGGCCACGGGCGTCGATCCGGACAGCGGTCGTCCGATCGAATCGCCTGGCGCCTATGCCGGGATGGACCCGGTCCTGGTCTCCCCCGATCCCACCGGCGCCCACAGCTGGTACCCCATGGCATACAGCCCGGACACGGCCCTGGTCTACCTGCCGGTCAGGGATAAAACGACTTTTTTGCACCGGCCCAATCCAGAGTGGCAACCCAACGACACCCATCGCAACGACGGCATCGACACGCGCTACGACGGTCCCCTGCTCGAGCAATGGCTCACCGCGCCGTTACCGACCGGCCGGCTGGTGGCCTGGGACCCGGTGGCGCAAGGGGCCCGGTGGACGGTCGATCACCCGGTGCTGGAAAGCGGCGGCGTGCTGGCCACGGCCGGAAACCTCGTCTTTCAGGGACGTGCTGACGGGATGTTCATCGCCTATCGGGCAACCGACGGCGCCACGCTTTGGGAGTTCGACGCCGGCACCGGCATCATGGCGGCCCCCGTCACCTACCGCGTCGATGGAGTCCAATACGTGACGGTCATGGCCGGCTGGGGCGGGGGGATGGGGTTGATCAATCCGCCCGTGCTGGGCCCGGTAAAATCGGGCTTCGGCCGCATCCTCACCTTCGCCATCGACGCGGCAGCGACCCTGGAGGTTCCAGCGTTCGGTCACGGTGGACCGCCGGTTCCCGCCATGAAGACCGACGCGCCGGCCGAGACCATTCGCGAGGGCCAGGCGCTGTACGACTCCCATTGTTTCGGCTGCCACGGCGTGGCCGCGATCGCCGGACCGCTGCCTGACTTGAGGTATACGACGCCCGAAGTGCACGCGCAGTTCGAAGCCATCGTGCTGGACGGCCTTCGCGCGCCGCTCGGAATGCCGGCTTTCGGGGACATCTTGAGCCCGGTTCAGGCCCGGGCCATCCAGGCATATATTCTCTCCCGCGCCGAGGCATCTTCCGCGCCCGGCGCCGTTCATGATTGAGGGAACGGTCCCTGAGTCGGCTCAGGGGACGACGGGACTGTCTCCGTCCATTTCGACGAGCCCCATCGGATTGCCGGCGGGGTCTCGAAAAAGGCCGAGCACGACAACGCCGGGAACTTCGAACCTTGGCTTATCGATGGTGCCGCCGGACCGCTCTACGAGCGACAGTGAAGCGGACACGTCTTCAACCCCCAGGTAGATGCGCTTTTCCGCCGGGTCCTTGCGGATCGCGCCGTTGAGTGGTGACGTCACCGGAACGGCAAATTGCCCCGCGCGATCCGACTCCCACCCGAAGACCGTCGCGTAGAAGCTTTTAAGCAGCGCGTCGTCGGGACCAGCTATGTCAAAGAATACGATGGGTTGCGCCATTGTCTTCTCCAGTCTCACTCCCGTGGCGCGAGCAGGCCGGCGCAGACCTGGTCCAGGCCGTTTTCGAGCGAACGCAGCTTCTCGTCGGGCAGTCCGTAGGTCGACAGCCAAACCCCGCAGGTGGGCTGATCGCCGCCGGGTTCTAATTCGATGAACAGGCTGGCCTGGTTCAGTTCGGGGATGCGCGCGGCGAACACGTGGGGCGCTTCGGCGAATCGCACCTCGGCCTTGACCTTGCCCTCGCCAAGCTGCAGGTCGATCCATTGGCCCGCCCGCTCCACGCCCTCGACCGCGGTCATGCCCAGTCCCAGCGCTCCGAGGAGACCAGTCCATAACTGTGACCGCGGCACCAGGGTTGGCGCGCGCCGCCATACCATTTGCCGGCCGCGGTCGAAGTGGTGTTCGACGTAGCTGACCAGCAGGTCGAGGAAGTAGGTCCAGCCGCGGCGTAGCGCGTCGTAATAATCCTGCCAGTCCGAGTTCGGATCGAAGCCGGCCTGGACCAGACGCACCACGGTCTTACCGTGACGCGTCTCCAGGTGCCAGTCGACGACCGGCAGAATCGCCCCCGGCTCGGCGTCGTCGGGCAACATGTCCATCCACTGAACGTGCCGGCCCGGCTCCCAGGCGGTGACGTTGGTTTCCCACTCGCAGTCGGAGCCCCAGGACAGCAGGATCTTGCCGCCGAGGCGCGCCTCGCCGCCCGATTTCAGCGGAAACCACGACTGCAGGCGGTCCGGCTCGGTCAGCGCCTGCCAGACCTTTTCGGGGGGGGCTTCGATTTCGACGCTGAGCTTGAGCAGCGGCGCTGCCGGCTTGGATTCGTTCATTGACGGGTTCCTGTGGTCGGGTCGGATGCTGCCCGGGGATGAGCCAGGCAGGTGAGTTCGAATTCGCGCGAGGCTTCCAGATCCGGCCGGTGGTAGCGCTCGATCAGCTCGCGCACCTGCGTTTCCAGCTCGCGCGCGAATTGATATTGCGCACGCGGGCTCTCGAACGCGATCTGGGTCTCCAGCGTCAGCGTGGCCAGTTTCTTGTCATCGGCCTCGGCCATCGCTCGCAGGCGTCCGACCTGATCGGCGATCTGCGCCGCGCGGGCGACCAGATAGGCGCTGGAAAAGCGGTCGGCGATCCTCTCGGGATTTGCCGCCAGGTCTCCCAGCGCCGAGGGCGCGATCGCGTAGCAGCGCGCCGAGGCGCGCAGAATGCGCTCCACGCAGTTGCCGGCTTTTCGGTCCTCCAGGTGTTCGAGCAGCCCTACCTGCTCCAGTCGGCGCACGTGATAACCCACCCGCTGCCTCGGCCATCCGAGGCTCCGCGCCACCGAGGTGGCCGAGCCGGGCTCGCGAAAGCGCTGCAAAATGGCGCCCCGCTCGGCATGCAGCAAGCACGTCGCCGCGGCGGGATCCTCAATTAGCTCAACTTCCTGCACAAATGACAGGCTATGGTGGACAAAAATATTTGTCAACAAATAAATTATAATTATTGACAGTTTATGTAGCCACTGCGCCCACTGGCGCCGACATCATCCAACTCCAGCTGTGACCCATGAGCTGGACCAGGCCGGTACTGACGATTTCAGTTTTATCGGCGACCTCGACTTTACCGAAGCGGTGGCGATAGTCGCAGTCCCCGGGTTCGGCTCGCCGCCGCCGATGCGATGCCCTTGAGCACTGTCGACGCCAACGGCATCGATCGGGTGTTCGAAGTTTTTTCGGGGGTGATGCTGACGCTTCAAGCGGTCAACGTCGACCGGCGCGGGGACCCGACCCG
>JBFGYD010000239.1:0-4843 GCA_041587615.1 Lysobacterales bacterium | reverse complement strand
GCTGAGCATGACGGCAACGCTCGTGGCGAACAGCACCAACGGAGACTGCTTCAACCAGGGCATGGTGCTGGCTAACGAGGCGAACCTGGTCGAGACGAACGGCTGCGGCAACTCCGCCTCGGGCGATCCCATGCTGGGGGAGCTGGCCAACAACGGCGGCCCCACGCCGACCCATGCGCTGATGCCCGGCAGCATCGCGATCGACCCGAGCGTGTCCGCCGCGTGCGCCGGCACGGATCAGCGCGGCGCCACGCGGCCGGTGGACGGCAACGGCGATGGTACGGCGGTTTGTGATACCGGGGCCTTCGAGTTCCTACCGCCCTCGATCGTGGTCGACACCACCGCGCTGGTCGCCGAAGACAACAAATGCGCGCTGCCCGAAGCGATCGACAACGCCAACAACGATGCCAGCACGCACGACGACTGCACGCCGGGCTTCGGAAACGACATTATCACGTTCGACCCGGCGATCCTGCCCGGCACGATCACGCTGACGGGGCCGGGGTCGGAGCTGACGATCGCCTCGGCGCTGACGATCCAGGGTCCGGGGGCCGATCAGGTGACGATATCGGGCGGCGGTTCCTCGCGGATCTTCCGAATCAACGACGGGCGTGGCCAACGACAGGTCGTTAATCTGAGCGGTATGACCCTGACCGGTGGCAACGTGAACTCCTCGGGCGGAGCGATCACCAACAGCGAGGACCTGACGGTCGAGGCCAGCACGCTCACCGGCAACACCGCCGACAACAATGGCGGCGCGATCGATAACCGTCTCAACGGCAATCTGAGCCTCAGTCAAAGCACATTGTCCGGCAACAGCGCCGATTCCGGGGGCGGTCTGAGCAACGACGGCGATGTCACCGTGACCGGCAGCACACTGTCGGGCAACACAGCCAACCGTGGGGGCGGCCTGTTCAACGGGTATGCCGGCGCCGACGCCACCCTGACCGACAGCACCCTGTCCGGCAACACCGCGTCGATCGAGGGCGGCGGTCTGTTCAACAGCGAGCTCACTTCCTCCGTGGCACTGATCAACAGCACGCTTTCCGGCAACAGCGCGGCCGCCGGGGGCGGTCTTTTCAACGAGGGTGGGACGCAGCCGGGCACGATCTCACTGACCAACACGATCATCGCCGACAGCCCGGGCGGCGGCGACTGCGACAACCAGGGCACGATCGCAACCAACCTCGCCAACCTCATCGAGGACGACTCCTGCGACCCCGCCCTGAGCGGCGACCCGCTACTCGGACCGCTGCGCGACAACGCCGGTCCGACCTTCACCCATCTGCCGCAGCCCGGCAGCCCAGCGATCGACGCCGGCGACGACGGCGCTTGCTCAATGTCGGACCAGCGCGGCAATGCGCGACCGGCCGACGGGGACGATGACGGCACCGAGGGCTGCGACATCGGCGCGGTCGAGGTACCGCAGCCGCTCCGGGTCACCACGACTTCGATCGCCGAGGCTGACGACGGGGCCTGCTCGCTGACCGAGGCGGTCGGCAACGCCAACGACGACACCCAGGCGTTTTCAGGCGCAGATGAATGCCCGACCGGCTTCGGGCCCGATCTCGTCGCCTTCGACCCGGTTTTGAACGGCGGGACCATCACGCTGACCGGTGCCGACCGGGACGGGGATATCGACATCACCAGCGCGGTGACCATCCAGGGGCCGGGCGCCGATCAACTGACGCTTTCCGGCGGGTCCAATTCGCGGATCTTCTTCATCGACGACGGCGACTACGACGCTGCGATTCCGGTTGCCGTGAACGGGCTCACACTGCGCGACGGCGTGGCCGGCGTGATGTTTTACGACCGCAGCCAGGGGGGCGCTATCCTGAACCGGGAGGCGCTGACCCTGAGCAACATGACGATCTCCGGCAACTATGCGCTGACCAGGGGCGGCGGCATTTGCACCGTCGGCTTCCTGACGGGTCCCGCCAGCCTCTCGCTGAGGGATAGCACGTTGTCGAACAATTCGTTGGCGCCCGGCGGCGCCGGCGGTGGGATCTTCAGCCAATACGCCAACGTCACCGTTGACAGCAGCACGCTGTCCGGCAACAGCGCCAACGACGGCGGTGCGGCGTTCCTTGACTACGAGGTGACGGCAACGATAAGCAACAGTACGCTTTCGGGCAACAATGCCGCCGGGGCCGGCGGAGGTATCGTTGCGGCCGGCGTCTACGGCGGCGTGCCGGCCACCCTGACGCTGATCAACAGCACCCTGGCCGAGAACAGCGGCGGGTTTGCCGCCGGCGGCATCGTCCTCGTCTCGGGGGCCACGCTCCACATGAGCAATTCGATTGTCGCCGGGAGCGCGGGCGGAGACTGCAGCGGCGCCGACGGCACCATCGCGACCAATCTCAACAACCTGATCGACGATGGGAGCTGCATCCAAAACGCCGTGGCTCTGCTCACCGGCAACCCAATGCTGGGACCCTTGCAGGACAATGGCGGGCCCACCCAGACTCACGCGCTGTCCCGAGACAGCCTGGCGATCGACGAGGCCGACGACGACGCTTGCCCCGCCGTGGATCAGCGCGGCCGCCCGCGCCCCGCCGACGGGGATTTCGATGGGACTGCCCGCTGCGACATCGGCGCGTTCGAGTTCGACGAGATCCTGTTCGCCAACGGCTTCGAAGATCCGCCAACGGAGTAGCCGGCAGCCATGACCGCCGCGCTGGCCAGCCAACACACTGCTTCGCTGCCGGCGCTGCTGGCGCAACTCCAGGCGTCCGTGCTGGTCAGCACCTACAACGCCGGCCAGTTGATCCTGCTCAGGGCCCAGCCCGACGGCTTGCTGAACACCCATTTCTGCGCGCTGGCCAAACCGATGGGCTTCGCGCTGGACCACGAGAAGCTCGCGGTCGGCTCGGCGTTCCAGATCTGGGAATACCGCAACATGCAGGCCGTGGCGCCGAAGGTGAAGGGGCCGGCGGCGCACGACGCGGCGTACCTGGCGCGCAACATCCACGTGACCGGCGACATCGACATCCACGAGATGGCCTACGGCGCCGACGACGCGCTGTGGCTGGTCAACACCCGGATGTCGTGCCTGTGCACGCTGGACCGGCGCCACAGCATCGTGCCGCGCTGGCGCCCGCCGTTTATCTCCGGTTACGACCTCAGCGACCGCTGCCACCTGAACGGGCTCGCGCTACGCGACGGTCAACCGGCGTTCGTCACGGCGCTGGGGGCCACCGACGGCGCCGGCGGCTGGCGCGAGCGCAAGGCCGAGGGCGGGGTGCTGCTGAAAGTTTCCGACGGCAAGATCCTGGCCGAGGGTCTGTCCATGCCCCACTCACCGCGCTGGTATCGCGACCGGCTGTGGTTCCTGGAGTCCGGGCGGGGATCGCTATCCTATCTGGACGAGGACGGCACGGTGCGGCACGTGGCCGAGCTGCCCGGTTTCACCCGCGGCCTGGACTTCGCCGGCCGCTTCGCGTTCGTGGGTCTGTCCCAGGTCCGCGAGACCAGCGTGTTCGCCGGCCTGCCCCTGACCCGGCGGGAGTCGGAACGCCACTGCGGCGTCTGGGTCGTGGACATCGACTCGGGCCAGGTCGTGGCCTACGCGACCTTTACCGGCGAGGTGCGCGAGATTTTCGCCGTCGGCGTGGTGCCGGCGCGCTTTCCGGTGGTGCTCGACATCGGCGACCCGCTGATGCGCACCAGCTATGCCCTGCCCGAGGAGGCGCTCAAGGAAGTCGCACCGCCGGACCCGGTCCAGGTGCTGCTGGAAGAGGCGACCGCGGCGCAGATCGACGGGCGCTTGAAAGTCGCGATTGCCAAGTACCACGATTTGCTGGTGAAGCAGCCCGAAAACGTCCAGGCGCGGTTTCAACTGGGGGTGGCGCTAAACGACCTGGAACGCTGGGACGAGGCGCTCAAGGCGATGGAAAAGGTCGTTGCCGACCAGCCCCGGCACGCCGAGGCTCTGAACGGCATCGGGCTTGCTCGGTCCGGCAAAGGAGAGTTCGAAGCGGCAATCGAGGCGTTTGACCGGGCGATCGCCGCCGATTCGAGCTACGCGGTGGCGCAGTTCAACCGCGGCCTGATCCACCTCAAGCTGGGTCACTTCCAGACCGGCTGGGAAGGGTTCGAGTGGCGCTGGCAGTTGCCGGAGTTCACCCCGTTTCAGTGTCCTCAGCCCCAGTGGCAGGGCGAGGATATTTCCGACAAGGCGCTGCTGGTGCACAGCGAACAGGGCGCCGGAGACGCGATCCAGTTCGCCCGTTTTTTGCCCCTCGCCGCCGGGCGCTGCCGGCGCGTTTTCCGGTCGTGCTTGACATCGGCGACCCATTGATGCGCACCAGCTATGCGCTGCCCGAGGAGGCACTCAAGCAGGTCGCACCGCTCGATCCGCTGCAGGTGTTACTCGAAGAGGCTACCGCGGCGCAAATCGCCGGGTGCCTGAAAGAGGCGATTGCCAAGTACCACGATCTGCTGGTGAAGCAGCCCGATAATGTCCAGGCACGCTTCCAACTCGGGGTGGCGTTGAACGACCTGGAACGTTGGGACGAGGCACTTCAGGCGATGGAAAAAGTCGTCGCCGACCAGCCGCGCCACGCCGAGGCGCTGAACGGCATCGGGCTGGCCCGGTCCGGCAAGGGGCAGTTCGAAGCGGCGATCGAGGCGTTTGACCGGGCCATCGACGCCGATGCGAGCTATGCCGTGGCGCAGTTCAACCGCGGCCTGATCCACCTCAAGCTCGGTCACTTCCAAGCCGGCTGGCACGGTTTCGAGTGGCGCTGGCAGTTGCCTGAGTTCACTCCGTTTCAGTGTCCTCAGCCCCAGTGGCAGGGCGAGGACATCTCGGACAAGGCGCTGCTGGTACACAGCGAGCAGG
>JBFGYD010000238.1:0-4861 GCA_041587615.1 Lysobacterales bacterium | reverse complement strand
TAAGCGGCGGATCGACGAGGTGCTGGGCGCCATCGGCCTGCTCGACCGCGCCGCCGAACCGTGCAAGCGTTTCAGCGGCGGGATGAAGCGGCGGCTGAACTTCGGCTGCGCCATCGTCCACCGGCCGCGGGTACTGCTGCTCGACGAACCGACCGTGGGGGTGGATCCGCAGTCGCGCGAGCGGCTGCTGGGGCTGGTGCGCGAACAGCTTGGCGACGGTAACTGCGTGCTCTACACCACCCATTACATGGAGGAAGCCGAACAGCTCTGTGACGAACTGGCGATCATTGATCACGGCAAGCTGATCGCCGGCGGGACCATGGACGAACTGCGCGCAATGATGGGCGAGGCCGATCTGCTGAAATTCAGCGGCGAGTTCGAACCGCAGCGGATCCATCAGGCGTTCTCCGAGGCCCAGGAGATTCGGGTTTTGGCCGCCGAGCCCGGTGCGCTGCAGCTGTCCCTTCCGCAGGCCAGCCGGCGTCTGCCCGAAGTGCTCGAATTGCTGCGTGCAGCCGGCGGACACATCAGGGAAACCACTTTGCTGCGTCCCAGTCTCGAAAGCCTCTTTCTGAAGCTGACCGGCAAGGAACTGCGCGAATGAGGGGGACCGATCTCGGCTTTGTCGGCAGCCTGATCCGGCGTGACGTTCGCGCCCGCCTGCGCGATCGCTGGCCGCTGATCCTGTGGATCGCCATCCCGCTTGCGATCGGCGCCATGATCACCGCGGTGGGAGGCGGCGGGGCGACGCCGGTCGCCCGGCTGCTGCTGGTCGATCACGATCAATCGCTGATCAGTGGCCTGGTGAGCGGCGCCTTCAACCAGGGGCCGCTGGCCAACCTGATCGAATTGGAAACGACCGACGAAGCAGACGCCCGCCGCCGTCTGGACGCCGATGAGGCCAGCGCGATGCTGGTCGTGCCTGAGGGCTTTGGCGAGGCGGTTTTGAACGAGCAGCCAAGCGAGCTGCGACTGCTGACCAACCCGGCCCAGCGGATCTTGCCGGGCATCATCGAGGGGGTCCTCGGGGTGATGGTGGACGGGGTGTTCTACCTGCACCGCGTATTCGGTCCGCAGATAAAAACCCTGAACGAACTGATCAGCGACGGCGAGGGCACGCCCGGCGACGCCGCCGTGGCGGCGCTGAGCGTGTCGATCAATCAGGCGGTCGCCACGGCCGGCGAGTACCTGCTGCCGCCGCTGCTGGAGGTCGAATTCGAGGAGCCACCGGGGGCCGAGTCGAGCCAGGGGCCCGGATTCGGCGTACTGTTCTTTCCGGGCATCGTGTTGATGTCGCTGCTGTTCGCCGCCCAGAGCCTGACCGACGACTTCTGGAAGGAACGCGAGAGTGGAACGCTGAGGCGACTGGCGGTCGCGCCGCCGTCGCTCGTATGGCTGCTCGTGGCGAAGGCCGGTTCGGTTCTGCTGCTACTGGCGTTCGTGTGCCTGATCGTCCTGGCCATCGGCTTCGGCTATCACGGCTTGAGCCTGGTCCGCCTGCCCCTGTCGCTGCTGTGGCTGGCGACCGGCGGCGTGATGCTATACGCGATACTGACCAGCATCGCCACGCTGGCGCCGAGCCGTTCGTCCGCGTCAGTGCTGACGACCGCGCTGGTGTTTCCGCTGCTGATGGCGGGCGGCAGCTTCTTCCCGTTCGAGGCCATGCCCGATTGGCTGGCCGGCATCGGCCAATGGCTCCCCAACGGCTACCTGCTGAGCGGGTTCAAGGACTATATGCTCGAGCGTTCCGGTCCTTTAGACCTGCTCGAGGGGTTTGTCATTGTCATACCGGTCACGGTGGTCCTGCTGGCGCTGAGCGGCCTGCGTCTGCGTCGTTTCGCCCGTTTGACCTAGCCCGGACATGCTTCGCAACGCGCTGTTCATCGCCACCAAGGACATCCGCTACACCCTGCGGGAGAGGGCCGCACTGCTGTGGCTGTTCGTGATGCCCCTGATTTTCTTTTATTTCATCGGTACCGCCACCTCCGGCATGAGCGGCGGTGACGGCCCCGACCCGCTGCTGCTCGAGGCACCCGCGGATGCCGGCCCGCTGGCCGATCGGATCGCCACGCGGCTGGTCGAGAACGGATTCGAGGTAACGCGCGTAGCCGACGGATCGGCACCGGCGGCCGATCGGGGTCGTCGCCTGCGCCTGCCCGCGGGCCTGACCGAAAAAATTCTGGCCGGCGAACCGCAAACGCTCGAATTTCGCGGCGCCGACTCGGCGCTGGCGGCCGAACTGGACAAGGTTCGCGTACAGCGCGCGGTCTACACGGTTCTGGCCGACATCGTCGCGGTGGGCCTGAGCGGCGGCGTCGATCGAGATTCACTGGCGGCGTTGGACGCCGTGCCGCGCGCCCTGAGCCTGAACGTGGCGCCAGGCGGCCAGCGCCAGCAAATCCCGACCGGTTTCGAGCAGGCCGTCCCCGGCATCATGGTGATGTTTACGCTGCTGGTCCTGCTGACCAGCGGTGCGCTGCTGCTGGTGACCGAGCGCGAACAGGGCATGCTCCGGCGGCTGGCGGTCGCTCCACTGAGCCGGGCTGAGGTGGTGCTCGGAAAATGGTCCGGCAAGCTCGTCTTGGGGCTGATCCAGGTGGGCTTCGGGATGCTGGCCGGGACCTGGCTGTTCGGCATGGACTGGGGGCCCGACCTGCCGATGGTGATGCTCGTGCTGTTGGCTTGGGCGGGCTTCTGCGGCTCGCTCGGTCTGCTGGTGGGGTCGCTGGGCAACAGCCAGGCCCAGGTCGGCGGTTTCGGGGTGCTGACCGCCAACCTGCTGGCCGGGCTCGGTGGCTGCTGGTGGCCGATCGAGATCACGCCGGGGTGGATGCAGGCGCTGGCCAAACTGCTGCCGACCGGCTGGACGATGGACGCGCTGCACAAACTGATCAGCTTCGGCGACGGCCCGGCCAGCGTCGTGCCCCATTTGGCGGCGCTGTTCACCGCCACCGCCGGGATTGGCTGGTTCGCCCAGCGCAAGTTCCGTTACCAATAGCGGAACTCGTTCGACGTTCGGCTATTCCGTCTTCGCCACCCGCGTCGCCAGCGCGATCATCGAGGCCACGCTGGACAGATCGGCCGGCACGACCAGCGTATTACCGGCTTTTGCCAGCTCCCCGAACTGGGCGACGTACTGCTCGGCCACGCGCAGTTTCATCGCCTCAGCGCCGCCCTCGTGGCGCAGCGCCGCAGCCACCCGCGCCAGCCCCTCCGCGGTGGCCTTGGCGACCGCCAGGATCGCCTCCGCCTCGCCCTGGGCCTCGTTGATCTGCTGCTGGCGAACCGCTTCGGATTCTTTGATGACGCGCTGTTTTTCGCCCTCGGCCTCGTTGATTTTCGCGTCCCGCTCTCCTTCGGAGGTCAAGATTACCGCCCGCTTCTCGCGTTCGGCGCGCATCTGTTTTTCCATCGCGCCGAGGACGTCCTGCGGCGGGTTGATGTTGCGGATCTCGTAGCGCAGCACCTTGACGCCCCACGGATCGGACGCTTTGTCCAGTTCGCTGACCACGTTAGCGTTGATCAGCGCGCGCTCTTCGAACGTCCGATCGAGCTCGATCTTGCCGATTTCGCTTCGCAGCGTGGTCTGCGCGAGCTGACCGATCGCGAACATGTAGTCTCCAATACCGTACGAGGCCCGCTGCGCGTCCAGGACCTGTAGGTAAAGCACGCCGTCGATCCCGACCTGGACGTTGTCTTTGGTGATGCACACCTGCTCGGGGATGTCGACCGCCTGCTCCTTCAGGCTGTGCTTGTAGGCGACCCGTTCGATGAACGGCACCAGGATGTGGAAGCCGGCGGTCAGCGTGCGGCTGAACTTGCCCAGGCTCTCGATCACGTAGGCGCTCTGCTGCGGTACGACGACCGCGGTCTTCGCAATGACGATGACCACGACCAACACGACGGCGATCGCGATGACGACGGAAATATCCATGATCGGCTCTCCTCGGATTCAACCTGGTCCGATCGGACCAGCCTCGTTCAATCGGCGCGCCGCACGTGCAGCAACAAGCCCTCGGTACGCTCGATCACCGCCAGATCTCCCGGATTGATCGGTTCGGTGCCGGCGTTGCGGACCCGCCAGCTCGTGCCGCGGAAATCGACCCGGGCCTCGGCATTCGGAGCCAGCGCGTCGGCCATCGTCAGGGTCCGGCCGTCCACGTCGCCGGAGTAACCGGGAACTTCGCCGCGCATTTTCTGGTAGAGCCGGGCGCGGAAACCCACCATGAAGATCAGCGACAGAATTCCAAACGCGAGCCACTGCATCCAGACCGGCTCGCCGACTCCGGCCAGCACGCCGAGCCCGACCGCCAGCGCGGCGACCCCGAGAAAAACCAGATAGAACTGGGCGTCGATCAGCAGCAGCTCCGACCCCAGCAGAATGGCACCGATCGTGATCCAGCCCCACCAAGGCATAGCGTTCTCCTTACGATTCCGACGGGCCGCCGGCATGAGCTTCACTATACCGCCGATCGTCGCAGAGTCGAAGCGGGGTCAGCGTCCGCCGGCGCGGGCGGAGGATCAGGCCAGCAGCGTGTCGCCGTTGGCCAGTGCGTCACTGACGTTGGCCAGCGCGCGATCGACCTCGGTTTGCGGCTGCGCCACGATCTCCGAGGCCCCCGACACCCTGACGTCGCGCAGCATGAAGAAGTTGATGTTGGCACGTTGGGCCGTCTCCCCTGACTCCTGGATCGTCTGCGGCACGCCGGTGAGAATCCCCACCCGACGGCTGATGCAGTCCGCGCGCCAGCGCTCGTTAGCGCGGCGGCCCCGCTCTTCGACGGCGATGCGCACCAGGTCGAACTGGTCCTTGGGGTTCTCGCGCTCGACCCGCTCGCGGATCTCTCGCTCGGCCTTGCCC
>JBFGYD010000237.1:0-4869 GCA_041587615.1 Lysobacterales bacterium | reverse complement strand
GACCCTGAAGCGGCGCGGTCGCGCGGTCAGGTAGCGAGAATTACCGGTGCGCCAACGGGCAGTGTGCTGAATTTCTCGCCGGCTTTTTCGCGTGCCTCGGTGGCCTTTAGGTAAGCGTTCGCGTCGTGATCGAGCGCGCCCGCGGGCAAGTGCTGCCACATCGGTCCGAGGTCCCGGCGCACGATATCCACGAAATAGTCCGGAACAACGGTGCTTTCCCCGTCGAAAAATCGACGGAAAGACGCATCGCTCGTCATCATCTCGCCCATCTTCCCGTGCTTGCGCGGGCGCCCGCTGGAAATCGCCCGCGCGGTATTGAAAAACCGCGACTTGATTCCGGGAGCGGCCTTGAAGCGCCGGCCGATCTGCGCCCACGAAAACGCCGCCTCGGTCAGGCCGGCGGTGTATTCGTACAGCTCGGCCCAGCCGTAGTTCTCGGGCCGCACGTTGATGTGGTGGTTGTCCAGAAAATGAAACGGCAGCGGGATTAACCGGCCGGCGCGCTGGAACTCCAGGTTCAATGGCGCGGCCCGCCCGTAGCTGGTGATCAGCGAAAACGCGGGCCACGCGCCGGGCACCTCGCGGATGAACTGCTTGGTCAACTCGAACGGTTCCGGGCCCTCGTCGCAATCGAGACCCAGCACGAGATTGGCCTGCACGAACGGGATGTAGCGCAGCATCATGTTGATGTGCTCGGAGACCTGGCGGACCTTGTCCTCGCCGGTGGCGCGCCGGGTCTTGGATTTGTTGCCGAACTCGTACCAGGACTCGATGCCGGGCAGGATCGCCTTGAAGCCGACCTCGGCCAGTTTCTTTACGTGCGGTTCCGACAGCAGCGACAGGCTGATCTCGGCGTAGAAATTGATGCTGTCGCGCGGAATCGCCTCCTCGATCATCGCCATCGATTCCTTGAACCTGACCCCGAACAACGGGTCGTGCCAGGCCACGTTGGGGCGCCGCATTTGGGTGAGCAGGAAGCGCAGGTCCTCCTTGATCGCTTCGGGCCCAAGCGGCCGGTAGTCGACAGTTGAGTCGATGCAGAAGCTGCAGGTGTAGGGGCAGCCGGTGCTGCCCAGCATCGGGATTAATTTCAGAAACGGCGTCTTGTCGATCGCCGCCTTGATGAACTTCCAGCGCTCTTTGGCGCCGGGTAAGTACGGCGGCTGCGCGGCGGAACTTAAGACCTTGCCGAGCGGCCGCTGCGGTTCGCGCTCGCGCACCACCTCGTCGACCAGGTTCTTGTCGGTGAAGCCCAGCACGTAATCGAAGTACTTGGCCGAGTCCTCGGGATAGCATCGCGCGTGGGGGCCGCCGAGCGCGGTCGGCACGCCGCGCCCGCGAAACAAATGGCTGATCGCGTAGGCGAGCTGCGCCGAGCGGGTGAATGCGGCGATGAACACCAGATCGGTGTCGTCGATGAGCTGGGTGCTCAGGTCCTCGACTCCGGTGTAGCAGATGTAGTTGACCCGATGGCCGAGCTGCTCGCACCAGACCGCGACGACCTGGGGCATGATGCTCGCCAGGTTCGGCTTCATCAGCTTGCCGAATTTTTTGGTGGTCGCGCCCTTGGCGACCAGATCGATGACTGTGATGCTAAGAGGGGCCACTACGATTTCCTCACGGCGCATGCCTGCCGGAGCAGACCAGGAGGCCGATCATGGGGACGATGAACCGGGCTTGTCAAATCGCGCGGACTGTTGGCGATCGACAAAAAAAGAGCCCCGGTCGGGACCGGGGCTCAGTGGCAGACGATGGCGGCTATCGGCAGGTCTTGCCGCCTGGCGGTCCCTTGCACTTGTTGGAGCAGCACTCGCTGTCGCTGCTACAGGCGTCACCCGGCTGGCCGAGGTCGCAGCCTCCGCCGGGACCGCCGCTCGGATCCAGGAACGGCGCGACGGCCGAGTAGTACGCCGCGAGAGCGCCGTCCACGGTCGCGTTGTCGACCGTGTTGCAGGTGTTGTTGACGTCGGTGCCGCAGGCGCCGGAAAGCTGACCGACCACTTCGCCCGCGGCGTTGAGCACCGGCGAGCCGGAGCTGCCGCCCTCGGTGGCGCCGAACTCGTCGTTGCTGTAGATCCAGTCACCCCGCGGCCAGACGCTGCAGGTGCCTTTGCCGGTGTCCACGGTGTGATGCGAGTACGCCTGGGGAGCGCCCGCCGGATGGCTGATCCGATACAGGTCGGCACCGTTGTTGAACGCAACCGGGCTGTTATTCCAACCGAGATAGACCCGATTTCCGCCCGGCGTCTGGTCGAGTTGAAGCAACGTGTAGTCGCTGGTGCGGTTGGTGCTCTTGATCGACGAGCCGTTGGTGCCGGGATAGCTCCCGTTTTGCGCGTAGCGGTCGGCGCAATCGGTGTCGAAATCGAAAAACGTCTCCAGCGAATTGGCTTCGCGGCCTTTGCTGATGCAGTGGTTGGCGGTCAGGAAATAAGGGATGACGCTGGCGTTATCGGTATCGGCCAGCAAACCGCCCGAGCAGATGAAGGCACCGCCCTGCGAGTTGTATATCATCAGCGCGACGGCGTCCTTGGCGCCGCCGACCGGCGCACCACCGGAGGCACTGGCCGGCTCGACGCAACTGGCGTTGTAGCTGCAGTGCGCCTTCTCGCCCGTCTCGTTGCCACCGACGAAGTCGGCCAGCGGAAACCGCGATCCGATGTGGGTAATCGACGCGATCGAAAATCCCAGGTTCTTGAGCGACGCCGCGTCTCGGGGCCCGTAGTAGTGGAACTGCAGGGTCACCGTGTCGCCCATGATGGTGTTGGACCAGAAATAGCCCTCGCTGGTCGGGCCCCGACCGGTGTACGGGCCGAACGCCTGTCCGCTTGCGCTGTAGACGTACAATTCAGCGCTGGCCGGCAGGTCGAATTCCTCGATCCCGATGCGCAGCGCGCTGGCGCCCTTCGAATAGGCTTGAGCCGTCCACACCAGCTCACCCGACAAACCTTCGGCGACGGTGCCGCCCATGTGCGGCTGCGCGCCCGTCAGGCGCTTATCCCGCAGAGAGTCGAAGCGAACGTCGAACAAAAACTCCTTGTCGACGCCGACCTGCACCTTGCGTGGATCGGGGCGCAGAATGACGCCATTGGCATCGGGTGTCTCGCCAATGTCGACCAGATCCTGTTGCGTGAGCTGGACGCTGAAAGCGGCCTTGTCGACCGGCGCCTGGCTGGCGCTGAGCCACTCGAACAACTGCTGTTGTTTGACCGCCATCATCTCGCCGCTGGCGCCCTGGACTCTCTCCGAGGGCGCGGACTTGTGCGCGGCGGCGGCTTGGATAACCGAGCAGGACTCCCCGGCGCCGCACTGCATTGGATTGATATCGGACTGAACGAAGTCGATCGCCAGCGTTGATTGGACAAGCGCTAGTGCGCCCAGGGCGATGACCGCCCGAACATGCCTTGGAATCATGATTTCCCTCCCGGTGCGAAACACTCGTTGCTAGACTCGGCAAGGCGAGAAATCCAGAAGCGCGCCTCGCGCCCGCAGACATCGGGAACGCGCGCCGGACCGCCCTACCCGTTGGCGTTAACAATAGTCAAGGCTCGGGAAAAGTCAAGCGAGAGGCGCCTGGCGAACCGGCCATGGCGCCATTTCTTTTTGGGTGGATCGCGATCGAAGCCCCGGCCGGAACGGCCGGGGCTTGACGATCATCGAGTGGATTCTACTTGCAGGTCTTGTTGCCGGCCGGACCTTTGCACTTGCCGGAGCAGCACTCCGCATCGGCATTGCAGCTTGCGCCCAGGGGCAGCAGCGTGCAGCCGGTGCCACCGCCGCCGCAGGCATTGGGGAGTTCCGCGACCGCGTCCGCTGCCTGAACGAGGCCAAAACCGTAGGCGTTGTCGCGTCCCGCCGGGCCCAGATCCACGGCGGTCGCCGTCAGCGCGCTGCGGATTTCGTCGTTGGTGCAGGTAATGTCCTGGCTCCAGACCAGCGCGGCGACGCCCGACACGTGCGGGGTGGCCATCGAGGTGCCGTCGAAGTAGGCGTAGTTGCCGGTGTCGGTGGTCACGGTCGAGGCCTGTCCGGCCAGGCCGAGCAGGGTCGCGCCGTCGTCGCCGGAGACGCCGACCGACTGGATGCCGGTGGCCGCGCCCCCCAGGGTGCCGCTGAACAGCGCCGGGGCGTTGTTGTAGATCACCGCGCCGGTGCCGCCCTGGGCCTCACACTCCTGGACCTTCTCGGCGAATGTGATCGCGCCGCGCTGGATCAGGCACACGTTGCCGCCGGCGCCGGCGCAGTCACCGGGGCTGCCGAGGCCATCGACCGCGTTGCACACGAAGAGCACGCCGGAACCGCTGCCGGCCGGCGAGCCTTCCATCGCGGTGGCCTCGAAATTGCTGCCGCCAACGGTCAAGCTTTCCTCGTTGCCCTCCGTCATCCTGACCGTCGAGCGAACCGCAACCCCGGGGCCGGACAGTTCGACTTGGTCGTTCTGTTGCGAGAAATCGGCGATGGTCAGTGCCGAGTCGACCGCGGCCACCGAGACAACCGAGTCGTAGGAGGCCGGATAGGACTTGCGCGTGTTGCCGTCATTGCCGGCCGCGGCGATCGACAGTACGCCGCGGTTGTTGGCTTGGTCGAACGCGCGCTGTTCGCTGCGGCTCTTGAAGCTGCCGCCGAGGCTCATGCTGACGACACCGGTCCCGTCGCCGCTCGCAAAACCGTCGGTTTCGCAAGCGTCAAGCGCGGCGATCAAGTTCGACGAATAGGTCCAGGCGCAGTCGACGCCGCTGAACACCTTGACGATGTGCAGATCGATCGTGCCACTGGGCAGCACGCCCACGACGCCTTTGTTATTGCCGCCTAAGGCGGAGACCGTGCCGGCCACGTGGGTGCCATGATGGCAAAGGTCCTGGAGCGGGT
>JBFGYD010000236.1:0-4872 GCA_041587615.1 Lysobacterales bacterium | reverse complement strand
GGTGAAGCCGAAGAACACCAGATCCCACCGACCGCGCCAGCGGTCCAGACCGAAACGGTCGCCGTCGCCGTCGGTCAGTTCGAAGTCGGCGAGTTCGCGGGGCTCTGGATAGAGCTTGGCCACGGCCAGCTCGAGGGGTTGCGGACGCAGCCAGTAACCGGCGCTGAGCGCGCCGGCGCCGGCAAAAGCCAGGGCGACGAGGATCAGAACGGCCGGATGGCTCCCGCCGCGAGGCGGTTTTGGATTCATACCGCGATCAGGTGTGGCTTGCTCGGACATGGCGCGGCATTATACCGGGGCGACCGGCGCGGGGGTTAACCCGCAATTGGACAAACGTACTCGCGCCGTTGACCGCTCCAGCCGAGCAGACGCAAGCCCGGTGAAGCTCAGGCAGGATCCGGCCTGGCCCGGGAATCTTTATCGCCGGGCGGGTTGGCTATACTGCCGCTTTGACCATCCCACTTCGCTGGACATGTCCACACAACCGCAGACGGTCCGGGAACTGATCGACTGGGGCGCCGCCCGCCTGGCGCGCAGCGGGGCGGTGTTCGGGCACGGCACCGACAACGCCCACGACGAGGCGGTGCTGCTGGTGTGCCACGCGCTGGGCCTGCGCCCGGACGCGCCGCGCCACGTTGGGCGCCGCCGGGTCGCCGCCGCCGCTCGCGCGCGGGCGCGCGAGCTGGTGTTGCTGCGAGCCCGCCAGCGCATACCGGCGGCCTATCTGGTCGGCGAGGCCTGGTTCGCGGGCCTTGCGTTTACGATCGATCGGCGGGTCGCGGTTCCGCGATCCCCGATCGCCGAGCTGATCGAGCGGGGTTTCGCGCCGTGGTATCGCGACCCGGGTCAGCCGATTCTGGACCTTTGCACCGGCAGCGGCTGCATCGCCGTGGCCAGCGCGGTGTATTTGCCGGCGACCAAGGTGGACGCGGTCGACCTCAGCGCGGCCGCGGTCGAGCTGGCCGGCGCCAACGCGCGGCGCCATCGGGTCGCGAATCGGGTCAAGGTGTGGCAGAGCGACTTGTTCGCCGGCCTTGGGGAGCGCCGCTACGGTCTCATCGCGACCAATCCGCCGTACGTCGGCGCCGCGGCAATGGCGGCGCTGCCGCGCGAGTATCGCTTCGAGCCGGTCAGCGCGCTGGCCTCGGGCGAGGACGGTCTGGATCTGCCGCTGCAAATCCTGGCCGGCGCCGCCGCCCATCTGCGTCCGGGGGGCAGCCTGATCATGGAGGTCGGCGACTCCGAGCCGGCCTTGAACCGTTTGTTTCCGCGGATTCCCTTCGTGTCGCTGGAGTTTCGGCGCGGCGGGCACGGCGTGGTGGTGGTCTCGCGCGATGATCTGATCCACCATCGTGCGACAATCGACCGCGAACTGGCGCGGCGGGAGTAAATGATGTCCAGCAATTCGTTCGGCAAACTATTCACGGTCACGACTTTCGGCGAGAGTCACGGCCCGGCAATCGGATGCGTGGTCGACGGCTGCCCGCCGGGCCTGGAGCTTTCGGCGGCGGACCTGAGTCCGGACCTGAGCCGCCGGGCGACCGGAAAAACCCGGCACACGTCACAGCGGCGCGAACCGGACGAGGTCAAGATTCTTTCTGGCCTGTTCGAGGGACGCACCACGGGGACCCCCATCGCGCTCGTAATCGACAATGTCGACGCCAAGCCCAAGGACTACAGCGCAATCAGCCGCCTGTTTCGTCCGGGCCACGCGGACTATACCTATCTGATGAAATACGGCTTGCGGGATTATCGGGGTGGGGGCCGCTCGTCGGCCCGGGAGACGACGATGCGGGTGGCCGCGGCCGGCATCGCGAGAAAATACCTGCGCCGGCGCCTGGCGATTCAGGTGCGTGGCTATCTGGCCCAGTTGGGGCCGTTGAAGCCGGCTCGCTTCGATTGGGATGAGGTCGGGCGCAATCCGTTTTTTTCTCCGGATCCGGAGTTGGTGCCCGAACTGGAGGACTACATGGACCGGCTGCGCAAGTCCGGGGACTCGATTGGAGCGCGAGTTAACGTCGTCGCCAGAGGAGTTCCGGTCGGGCTCGGCGAGCCGATTTACGGCAAGCTCGACGCAGATCTGGCCCATGCCCTGATGAGCATCAACGCGGTCAAAGGGGTCGAGATCGGCGCCGGCTTCGCCGCAGTAGAGCAGCGCGGCACCGAGCACCGTGACGAGATGACCCCGGCCGGATTCTTGAGCAATCACGCGGGCGGCATTCTCGGCGGCATCTCCAGCGGTCAGGACGTGCTGGCCAGCATCGTGTTGAAGCCGACCTCGAGCCTGCGTCTGCCGGCGCGGACAATCGATGTTCAGGGGCAGCCCGCCGAGGTCGTGACCAAGGGCCGCCACGATCCCTGCGTAGGCATCCGCGCCACCCCGATCGCCGAGGCGATGGTGTTGCTCGTGCTGATGGATCATTATCTGCGCCACCGGGCTCAGAACTCGGACGTGCGGGTGGCGTTCGAACCGATTCCAGGGAGCGCTGAGGCATGAGCGGGAAAAGCTATTCCGTCGCGGTCGTCGGCGCCACCGGCGCGGTCGGCGAGGCGATGATTTCGATCCTGGAGGAACGCGAGTTTCCGCTCGACCGGCTGGTACCGCTGGCCAGCGAGCGTTCGGCCGGACGCTCGGTCGAGTTCGGCGGGGACAAGCTGAGCGTCGCTGAACTTTCCGCTTTCGATTTTTCCGGCATAGACCTGGCGCTTTTTTCGGCCGGCGGCTCGGTGTCGCGAGAGTATGCGCCGATCGCCGCCGCGGCCGGCTGCGTCGTGATCGACAACACGTCCGAATTTCGGTACCACGACGACGTGCCGCTGGTGGTCACCGAGGTCAATCCGCACGCCCTCGAACGCTACCACCAGCGCAATATCGTCGCCAATCCGAACTGCTCCACGATGCAGATGCTGGTCGCGCTGGCGCCGATCCATCGCGCGGCCGGAATCGAGCGGATCAACGTAGCGACCTATCAGAGCGTGTCGGGCGCCGGCCGCAAGGGGGTGGAAGAACTCACCCGTCAGACCGCCGGGCTGCTAAATTTCAAGCCCGTCACGCGGAGCGTGTTTCCCGACCAGATCGCGTTCAACGCGATTCCGCATATTGACGCGTTTCAGGAAAACGGATACACCCGGGAGGAGATGAAGATGTCGTGGGAGACCCACAAGATCCTCGAGGACGACGCCATCGGGGTCAACGCGACGGCGGTTCGCATTCCGGTTTTTTGCGGACACGCCGAAGCCGTGCACCTGGAAACGCGCGAGCCTATCGACCCCGGCGCGGTTCGCGCGCTCTTGAGCGGCGCGCCCGGAGTCGAGGTGATCGATGAGCGTCGTGACGGCGGATATCCGACCCAGGCCTCGCACGCCGCGGGCACCGACCCGGTTTACGTCGGCCGGATTCGCGCCGATCCGAGCCATCCACGCGGAATTGCGCTGTGGGTGGTGTCGGACAATCTGCGCAAAGGCGCCGCGCTGAACAGCGTGCAGATCGCTGAACTCTTGGTAAAAGATCATTTATAATCTATAGTTGACCGCAGATCATAAGGTCTTTTCTAAATTGTTGTGCGTAACACACTAATAGCTGGGCTTAAAATCCAGGGAGACCCGGGCATATGAACAGGCTGGCCAAATTTGGTGCGCCAATCCTGCTGTGGTTGATTCCAGGCGCCGTCTTCGCTTTAGGCCTGGGAGAAATTCACGTCAGATCCAAGCTCAACGAGGCGCTCGATGCCGAGATCGAACTGCTCTACAGCGATCCCGCGGAGCCGCAAGCCACCGACGTTGCCCTGGCCAGCGCCGAGGATTTTCGGCGGGTTGGACTCGATCGCAGCGCCCTGTCCGCGCGGCTCGACTTCGAAATCGTCCAGGATGCATCCGGACGGTATCTGATCCGCGTGACCTCCAAGCAGCCGGTCGGCGATCCGTTCGTGGATTTCCTGATCGAAGTCAACTGGCCCAACGGCCGCCTGCTGCGCGAGTACGTCGTGCTCCTCGATCCGCCGGTTACCGCGCCGGCCGAGGTCGCTGCGCTGAGCGAGCCTCCGTCCGCACCGGCGCCGCGCGAGGCGCCGCGGGAGCGCGCCGCGGCGGCGCCGCCGGCGTTCGACGACGGCGGCCGTTACGAGGTGCGCCGTGGCGATACGCTGTGGGAGATCGCCCGCGACCGGCGACCGAGCAGCGACATCACGATCAACCAGATGATGATGGTCCTGTACCAAACCAATCCGGACGCTTTTTTCAGGGACAATATCAACGCCCTCAAAGCCGGCGCGGTATTGCGTATGCCGCAGCTCGAGGATGTCGAAGCGCTGTCGGTGGCGACCGCTATTTCCCAGGTTCGAACCCAGAACCAGGCCTGGGAGAGCTACCGCCAGACTTGGGCTGGCCGCACGCCGACCGTGTCCGAGGCCGGGGTCAGCCCCGAATACGTGGGACGTGAGCCGGCCGAGCCCGGCGCCGACGAGTCGCGCCTGGAGCTCGTGCCGCCAGCGGCCGACGACGCGTCCGAGCGCGAGCGCGCGGGCGCCGCGGAACTGGCCAGTCTGCGTACCGAGCTGGCCCGCTCACGGGAGGACTTGGTCTCCGCCGGGCAGGAAAACAGCGAGCTTCAGTCGCGGGTCGACGAACTCGAAAGCCTGGTCAACAACCTGGAACGGGCGATCACGCTGAAGGACGCCGATCTGGCTGATCTGCAGAACCAGGTCGAACTGGCCGGTGTCGACACCACGCTCGATCCGGGCCGGGACGCCGACGCGGCGGCCGACGACTCGGCGCTCGGCCAGGAAAGCCAAAGCCCCGAATCGCTGCTCGAACGCGAACTGGACGCGGCAGGTGAGGTGAGCGACGACACGGCGCTGGCGATGAAGGATTTCG
>JBFGYD010000235.1:0-4875 GCA_041587615.1 Lysobacterales bacterium | reverse complement strand
GGTCGCGCTTGAGCCCCTTCAGCGCGCGACCGAGGCGCAGCTCTTCGGGTTCGAAATCGCAGCCGAACGGAAAGTCCGGGTAGTCGCCGCGCCCCCGGAGCGGCGCGAAGGCCTGTTCCAGCCGGGCCGGCACATTCTGTCGGTAAACGTCCGGAATCCGATAGTCGCGGCGGACCTTGCCGGCCCGCACCGCGGCAGCCAGCAGGCCGTCCTGGAATCGGGAGTCGGCGAGGTTCAGCATCAGGCGGGCGCAGTCCTCGTCGCTGCGCCCGCGAAGGTCGGCAATTCCATATTCGGTGACAACCACGTCGCGCAGGTGCCGGGGGATGGTGATGTGGCCATAGTTCCAAACCAGGCTCGATTCCAGCCCGCTGCTCGCGTCGCGGGTCGAGCGCGCCATCAGGATCGAGCGGCCGTCGTCGATCGCGTGCGCCATCGCCACGAAGTTGTACTGGCCGCCCACGCCGGAGACCACCTGGCCGCTTTCCAGCGCGTCGGACACCGCCGCTCCGAGCAGGGTCATTTTCATCGCGGTATTGATGAAACGGGGCTCGGCGCGCTGCAGCCGGTCGAGCGTCTCGCGCCCCCCATAAAGCTGGTTGACCGCGCTGACCGCGGTCATCTGGAACGCCCGCCGCTGGTCGTCGGGCAAATCGTTCAGAACGCGGTAAAAGTCCTTGGAACCGAGGAAGAACGCGGCGTGCAGCAGCACGCCCCGGCGCAGCCGGCGTCCCAGGCCCGAGGCGGCCAGCGCCGTCAAGGTGGCGCCGTCGCCCAGGTCGTTGGCCACCCGCGATCCGTCCGGCAGCAGCAGGTGCTCGCCGTCGGCTTCGACCCCGGGCTCGAGGATGCCGAAGTGGTGCAGCCAGGTCACGTGCTGCGGTTCCAGACGTCGTTTCAAGACCCGGTAGGCCACCAGCGCCCTCAGCATGTCGGCGTCGACCTCTTCGCCGATGGCGCCCTCGTTGAGCAGTTCCTGCAGGGCCACGTCGTCGTAGACCCGGCGGCTCAACAGGCCGTGGCGATACAGGTGGATAAAGCCCTCGGTGAACATCTCGCTGGCGCCGTACAGGCCCCGATCGAACCCGCCGGTGCCGCCGATGCGCTCGATCGCGTCCCGCGACTGGCCGCCGTCGTCGAGCGCGTCGATCAGCCCCCGCCAGCCGGCGTTGTCCTGCTGGCGCTCGATCAAGGCGTAGACCAGCGCATCGCCCAGCGCGCCGATGCCGATCTGCAGCGTGCCGCCGTCTTTGACCAGGCCGCTGGCAAGGGCCCCGATCGCGTACTCGGGCACGCTGACCGGCATCCGCGGCACCGCGAACAATCGCGGCGCGGGCTCCTCCGAATCGACCACCAGATCGAACACGTCCTCGCCGACCTCCGCGTCGCCGAACATGAACGGCAAGTGGTTGTTGATCAACGCCACCGTCAGACAGCGCCTGCCGCGGCGGCCGACCTCGGCGAGCAGGTCCAGCGTCGTGTCCGGGTTGCAGCTGAGGCTGTAGCGGACCCCGTCCTCGTCGCTGCGGCACGCGACCTGCTGCAGCAGCAGATTGACGCCCATGTCGGCCATGTCGCGGGCGACGAACGTGTAGTTGGTGCTGATGTAGTGGCGCTGGGCGGCGCGATTTTTGAGCCACGCGCCGGATTGAAAATAGAATTCGCTGATCTCGACGTTGGCCGGAACCGCGCCGGCGCGCAGATCGGCGACGTAGTCCAGGCGAGGATAATCGGCGCCGAACTGGCGATCGGTGAAGGGTTTGAGGAAGCGCCGTTCGAGATCGCTGCCCGGCTGCGGCACGTCCAGCGACAGCGCGGTGAACAGCTTCAGCCGGATCGTGGAATCGGCCTTGGCGCGCCGGTACAGCGCGTTGACCAGCGGGTTTGGCTTGCCCAGCGCCAGCGGGATGCCGCAGACGATGTCGGCGCCGAGCCGACGCACGATCTCGTCCACCGCCGCCTTGCAGGTGGCGACGCGTCGCTCGGGGCTGGCTCCGGCCACCGGCCGCGTTCGAGTCTCATTCGGCACGGGGGTCAGGCGCGCTTGGCGTCGATGTACTCGCGCACCAGCCTTTCCAGCAGCGTCAGCGGCATCGAGCCGTTGGTCAACACGACGTTGTGAAACTCGCGCAGGTCGAAAGCGTCACCCAATTCGGCCTGGGCCAGCTCGCGTAGTTCGAGAATCTTCATCATCCCGACTTTGTAGGCGCAGGCCTGGCCGGGCAGCACGAAGTAGCGCTCGATTTCGGACACCGCGTCGCTCTCCGCGATGCCGGTGTTGGCGATCAGGTAGTCGATCGCGCGTTCCCTGGACCAGCGCTGGCTGTGGATCCCGGTATCGACCACGAGGCGCACTGCCCGGAACAGCTCGGCCTGCAGACGACCGACGTTGTCGTAGGGATCGTCCTGGAAGCCGAGCTCCCAGGCCAGGCGCTCGGCATACAGCGCCCAGCCCTCCGAATAAGCGGTGAACGGAATCATGCGGCGGAAAAACGGGAGGTCCTCCTGTTGCTGCTGGATCGCGAGCTGAAAGTGATGACCCGGCACCGCCTCGTGGTAGGCCAGGGTGCGCATGCCATAGGTCGGCGTCGCTTTGATGTCGTACAGGTTGGCGTAAAACACCCCGGGCCGCGAGCCGTCCATCGCCGGGCGCTGGTAGTAGGCGCCGGGGGCGGTCTTTTCCTTGAATTCCGGAATCCGCTTGACCTCGACCTCGGCCTCCGGCAACACGTCGAACGCCCGATCCAGACCGGCCGAGATTTCGTCGATGATCGCCAGGTAATCGGCCAGGATCTGCGCGCGGCCCTCGTCGGTGTCGGAATAGTAAAAGCGCGGGTCGCCCTTGAGATTCGCCATGACCGCCTCGAAGCCGGCGCCGGTGTCCCAGCCCTCGGCGGCAAGGATATCGAGGATCTCGGCCTGGATCCGGTCGACCTCGCGCAACCCGAGATCGTGGATTTCATCGGGACGGTAGTCGGTCGTGGTGAAGAACTTCAGCGCCAGCCGATACAGTTCGTCGCCGTCCGGCAGCGCCCAGACCCCGTTGTTGCCGTCCACCTTGGGGTCGAGTTGCTCGAAATAGGCGATCAGCCGTCGGTAGGCCGGATAGACCGTCTCCTCGATCTGCGCCTTGGCCGCCGTGGCGATCCGGCGCCGGTCGGCCGCGTCGAGTTCGGCTTCCTCCATTTTCTTGGCCAGCGCGGTGGACAGGATGTTGTCCTCGGCCGGGGTCGCGACAAAATTGCGCATCTCCTCCAGCACCTTGTCGATCACGAACTGGGGCGGCAGGATGCCGAGTTCCTCGCGGTGGTTGAGCCCTTCCAGCACCTGGTCGAACTTGATCCCGGACTTGGACAAACGGGTCACGTAGTCCTCGGCGTCGCCCGCGTCGTGGACCTGGTGGGTGCTCTCCATGAAGCTGGGGAAGTTGTTCTGCGCCCCAAACATCTGGTTCAGGGGGTAGTTGTGGAAGCGGAACCGCTCGGCCTCGAGGCCAAGGTCCAGCAGCGCCAGCATGATTTCCTTCGAGCGCCGGTCCGCGGCGCTCAAGTCCTCGTCTTCGTAAGACAAAAGCGTCGCGTGGGCCTTCTTCAGGCGGACAAACATGCGGTCGCCGGCGGCGATGCTGTCATCGTCCAGCTCGGCGTTGTGGCCGTCGATGCCGAACTGCTCGAGCACGTGGATCGATGACAGCAGCTCCGGGCTCTCCAGCGCAAACTGCAGCGCCTCTCGGCCAAAAAACAGGTTGATCGAGAACGGCTTGAAATACCAGACGTGAACGAAGAACGCCCCGGCCAACAGGATGGCCAGCACCAGCAGCGACCCCAGGATCTTCAGGATTTTTTTGAAAATTCGCATCTTCCCCGCCTATTTCTGTGAGAGGGCGCATGTTGCACGAGTTTCGAGGATTGTCGCATGTAACGATGGTTGGGGGATTTTTTGCGACCGGCGTCCTGCCCAAGGCGACCCGCGATCTGCTAATCTCGGGTTGATCATGCGGAGGCCCACATGCGCCGACTGCTGCTACTGAGCCTGTTATTCGCCACCCTGCCCGCGTCCGCGGGCCCGGTGTTCGAATTAAAGGACGGCACCCGGGTGAGGGGCGAGATCGTCACCCTCGACGACGGGGTTTATACCGTCCGCAGCGAGACCCTGGGGCGGGTCGAGATCCGCCAGCAGGACATCGACAGGATCGACTACGGTAAGGCTCCCAAAGGCGCTTCACTCGAGGTCGAGTCAAGCGCTCAAATCCAGTCGCTGCAGCGCGATCTGGCCGCCGACGGCGAGATATTCGCGCTAATCCAGCAACTCCAGGCGGACCCCCAGCTTCAGCAGATCCTGGCCGATCCGGAGATCATGCGCGCGGTGGCCGCCGGCGATTTGAACGCGCTGATCGACAACCCGAAATTCATGAAGCTGCTGGAAAACCCGAACATCCGCGCAATCACGTCCAAAGTCACCGCACCGCGCGAGACCCGCTAAGGCCACCGGCGGTCTAATCCTCGCGCACCCTGCCGCGCAGCGCCTTGAGCCGGCCGAGCCTTTTCTTGTGCTCCACCCGGCGCCGCTGGGAAGCGCGGGTCGGCCGTGTGCGGATGCGCTTCCTCGGGGTCCGCGCGGTGCTGGCCAGCAGTTCCCTGAGACGCTCCAGCGCCTCGCGCCGGTTCTGCTCCTGGCTGCGCCCGCCCTGCGCCTTGATCACCAGAACCCCGGCTTTGCTGATCCGCTGATCGCCAAGCGCGAGCAAGCGCCGGCGGTGCGCCGGCGGCAGCGACGACGCGTTGAGGTCGAAGCGCAGGTGCACGGCGCTCGCCACCTTGTTGACGTTTTGCCCGCCGGGACCCTGCGCGCGCACGGCGCGAAACTGAATCTCCG
>JBFGYD010000234.1:0-4880 GCA_041587615.1 Lysobacterales bacterium | reverse complement strand
TTCGCGCTTTTCGGCGGTGACCACCACCTCTTCGATCTGCGCGTTGACCGCTGGCGCCACGATGAGGCACAAGCCCAAAGCAAATGTGTGGACCCGTGCCACGACTTTTCGTTGCAAACCGATGCCGATGCGTGTCATTGGATATTTCCCCGACCTTGAGTTGCTGGTGATAGTTGATGCGTCAGGCGCGTCAATAGCGGCGCTCGCCGTTCATGCCGGCCCTCGTTATTTGGGGCTAATGTACTGCGAATGCAAAAAAAGTTCAACGAGTGCGCTTAGTTTGTCCTTGTAACACGCTCTAGTTGTTGAAAATACGCCAAAAATATTTGATAGACTTCGAATTCAATCGCCGTCGGATCCCACGACGAGCGGGAGCGATGAACCTGAGCGGAGACCAAAGCTGCCGGGGCTAACGCAAATCGGCGCGATGGTTGGCGTCGGGGCACTGACGCTGGCCGGCTGCGCCGCAGCGCGTCCGACGACGGATTTTCGCGCCCACGTGGCGTCGATCGGTTCGCTGACCGAGCTATCGATCCCGGCGCTCAGGGGTCGAACCTACGGTGCCTTGATCGAGCTGCAACGGAAGCTCGGAAGCGCCTCGGGCCACTCGCCGGATCGGCACCCGGATTCGCGCGACGGGTCTGCCCGCCAAGACAGCTACCTGGGTTCGTATCGGTCGGACGGCCTGCGCGTGTACACCCGGATCGATGTGCCCCCGGCGCCGCCACCGGCCGCCGGCTACCCGGTCGTGCTGCTGGCCCACGGTTGGGTCGGCATCGACCGCGCGCCGGACTTCGATTTCGGCTCACGCCCGAATTCGTTCACCGGCGCGACCATCCAGGCCTTCGTCCAAGCCGGCTTCGTCGTGCTGACGCCGGGCTTCCGGGGTCACGGCACCGTGGATGGGATTCCGGCCGAGGGCATCGAGTTCCTGGCGGCCTGGGACAACGGCAGCTATGTGAGTCCGATCTTCTATGCGATCGACTTGCTCAATCTGCTCGACGGACTGCCCACCTTGTCGTCTGCCGCTTGGGCCGAAACAGGCCGGCGCGGCCCGGAGATCCAAATCGATCTCGATCGCGTCTACCTGACCGGCCATTCCCAAGGGGGTGACGTCGCGCTGACCGTTCTGGCGGCGGCCGGCGAAGGATCGCGAGTAAACCAGCCGGTCGCGGCGGCCTCGATCTGGGCGGGCACATTTGCGCCACGAATCGAGCAGGGCAACGTCTACCACGCGATGCAGTCGACCCCGGAGGCGTTTCTGTCCGGCGACGGGAGCTGGACTGGCAGCGCCGTCGGCGCGGGCGGATCGGTCAATCCTGACTTCGTCTTTGCGTTTCCGCCGGACTGGATCGGCAGCGTCGACCCCGCTCAATGGTCATGGCAGCGCGAGACCTGGGACACGCCCAGCGTGGCGCAGGCGCTGGACGCCAAGTTCACCGAGATGTACGACGCCATCAACGCCCGGGTCGGCGACATCGACGCGGCGCAATTCGAGTTGTTTACCGACGGGAGCGGCCGCAGCGTCATCCGCCATGACCCCAGGGTCGTCGCGGCGCTGGACGGCCTGGGCGGCTACGCCTATCCCGAATTCCTGACCGAACCGCTGAGCCTGCATCACTCCGATCGGGACTTCTATTCGCTGCCGCGCTGGAACGCCGACCTGTGCGTTAGGATAAACAAGCGTGGGGGCGACTGCGCCGATTTCACCTATCCGGGTAACACGCATTCGTTCGAAGTCAGCCCCCGGCCCTGGTTTTCTCCGCCATCGACCACCGCCGCATTTCCCCACGTGGTCAAGCGAGACCTCGCCCTATTTTCCGGCCACGACCCGCGCGCGATCGGCTTTCCGTGAAGCTTGCGAGCACGCCCTCAGGTGATTGGAAAAGGACGCTTTCATGTCGGACCTTTGGCCCCGCATCGGTCAGGGACCGAGCATTCGCCGCTTGGTGGGCCGCCCTTCTGGCGACGATAATGCGGGCATGGAGGAATCGATGCACCCGGCCTGTTGTCCGCGACACCGCGCCTGCGCGCCGGTCCGCCGACCATGATGCGGTTCTTGATCACCGGCACCGCCGGTCATTTGGGCGAGGCTCTGGCGCGAACTCTCATCGACCGAGGCCATCGGGTCGTTGGGCTGGACCTGCTGGAATCGCCTTACACGACCCGAGTCGGCTCGGTGTGCGATCCGGATCTAGTCCGTGCCTGCGCGCGCGACGTCGATTTCGTGTTCCATGCCGCGACGCTGCACAAGCCCCACCTGGCGACGCATTCGCGGCAGGCTTTTGTCGACACCAACATCAGCGGCACCCTCAACGTGCTGGAAGCGGCGCTCGCCGCTCAAGTCACCGGGGTCGTGTTCACCAGCACCACGAGCGCGTTCGGCGCCGCCCTGCGCCCCGCCGGCGGTGAGCCGGCGGCCTGGGTCACCGAGGACGTCAGACCGGTGGCCAGAAACATTTACGGGGTCAGCAAGATCGCAGCCGAGGAAATATGCGAGCTGATCTACCGCGACAAGGGCTTGCCCTGTGTGGTGCTGCGGACCTCGCGGTTCTTCCAGGAAGCCGACGACGACGCTTCAGTGCGGGACGGCTACCAGGACCTCAATTTAAAGGTGAACGAGTTCCTGTATCGCCGCGTGGACCTGGCCGATGCGGTCGATGCGCACCTGCTGGCCGCGCAGCGCGCCGCCGATCTCGGGTTTGCCCGCTATATCGTCAGCGCCACCACTCCGTTCACGCCGGAGCAGCTCGGGGAACTGCGTGAAAACGCGCCCGCCCTCGTCCGCGACCTGTTTCCGGATTACCAGGAAGAGTACGCCCGCCGCGAGTGGAAAATGTTCCCGAAGATCGATCGGGTGTACGTCAACGCCCGAGCGCGAAAAGAGCTGGGCTGGAAGCCGCGCTTCGATTTCCGTTCCGTGCTCGACCGGCTCAAGCGTGACGAACCGGTGTTCAGCGCGCTGGCACTGGCGGTCGGCAGCAAGGGCTACCATTCGCAGCGCTTCGACGGTGGGCCCTACCCGGTAGAGCGCCACGCCGAGCCGGGCGGATCGGCACCCGGGTCGCGGTTTTCATAGGGAAAAGAACCGACGCGCCGCGGCGCTCGTATGAGCGGCCGTTTCGCTCGGGGTCTCGCCGCGGCACGCGGCCACGGTAGTGACGATGTGGGCCAGATAATGCGGTTCGTTGCGACGGCTTTTGGGTTTGGGATCCAGGTCCCGGGGAAGCAGGTAGGGGGCGTCGGTTTCGACCATCAACCGCCCGCGCGGGATCTCTCCGACCAGCTCTCGCAGCCCGACTCCACGCCGCTCGTCGCAGATCCAGCCGGTGACGCCGACGTGCAGGTCCAGGTCCAGGTAGTCGAATAGCGCCTGTTTCGAATCGGTGAAACAGTGGACCACGGCCGGGCCGAGCCGGTCCCGATAAGCTTTGAGGATCGGCAGGAAGTCCGAATGCGCGTCGCGCTGGTGTAGAAAAACCGGCTTGCCACAGTCGACCGCGATCTCGAGCTGGGCCTCCAGCGCTCGCCGCTGCTCGGGGCGCGGCGAAAAGTCGCGGAAATAGTCAAGCCCCGTCTCCCCCACGGCCCTTACCTCGGGCTGCTGCGCCAAGTCCCGCAGCTGACGGTCGAGCGAGTCGTCGTAGTCGCTCGCGTGATGGGGGTGATTGCCGGCGGTGGCGACCAGATAACCAGACCTCGCCCGCGCCAGTTCCAGCGCCGCTTGGCTTCCTTCGCGGCTAGCGCCGGTGACCACGATGTGGGCCACGCGGGCTTCGCGGGCACGCTCGAGCACCGCTTCCAGATCGTCACGGAACGAGTCGTGGGTCAGGTTGGCGCCGATGTCGATCAGTTCCATGGGCGGCCAATATGCCGCCTGAGGGACGCGAATTCCACCCATTCCGCCGGGCCGGTCAGCACTCGTTCATTATCGATTCAGCCTGCGCTGGCATAATGAGGCTATCGTGACAGCAGAGGATGCCGACATGCAGAGCCAACGCGGCGCAGCCATCGGGATATTGCTGATGCTCATCGGGTGGTTCGGATTCGGAGTACAGGCTCAGGTCATCACCCAGGCCTTCGTTCCCGAAACCGGCTTTTACTGGAATTCCGGCCAGCCGGGACGAGGCTACGCGATCGAAATCCAGGACCGGCTCGTGTTCATGACCATTTACGTCTACACCGAACAGGGCAACCCGGTCCTGCGCGAGCCGCTGTGGTATAGCGCGATCGGCACGCTGGCGGCCAGCGGCAGCAGCGGAACGAGCGTGATCTACGAGTTTACCGATGAGCTGTTCTTTTCCGAGGACGGGCAGTGCCTCGGCTGCCCGTTTCCCGGCGAGCCCCTGACCAGCCCCACCGGGCGACCGATCCGCCTGACCTTCGACTCGGTGCGCAGCGGAGAGCTCGAAATCGACGGTGAGATCATTCCCATCGAGCGGTTCTGGTATTCGAATTCGATCCTGGATGCCTACCAGGCGCTGGAAGGCCAATGGCTGATCGTCACCGACTGCACCGCCCCGGTACAGAACAACTGCTATTCGAGCGATGCGTCGATTCAGCCGTTCGAGGGTGACCTGCTGCAGATCGACACGATCACCGGCACCGGCAATGATCGCACGGCGGAGGGTGTGCGACTGGGTACGACGATCGAGGCGGCAGCGGCCTATCAACAGCCCGACGACGTGTTCCTCATCGTCGTCTCAGAACTGGACAACGAGTTTCTGGCTTATTATTTCTTCGGGCCGGAGTTCGGCACCGACCAGTTCCGTGGCTTTGCCGAGCGCTTTACGCCCGGGAACAACCTCACCGGCGCCGGGTTTCCGATGCAGGGCCGGCGAATCTCCGATCTGACCTTTGCCGAGACCTCGCTGCCGAGC
>JBFGYD010000233.1:0-4887 GCA_041587615.1 Lysobacterales bacterium | reverse complement strand
TCCGGCCGGGGCCGCGGCGCTGCCGACCCCGGTGCTCAGTTTCTGGATCAGCGTCCCGCTGAACAAATCGACGATAAACAGCACCCCATCCTCGTTGACGCTGTTGGGCCCGTTGCCGAAGATCGCCACCCAGCGGCCGTCGGCGATGCGGGTGATGACCGGCTGGCCCATCGTCAGTCCCAGGTCGGGATCGTCGGCGCTGGTGAACTCCCACAGCACGTCCTCGGACAGCATCGAGTCCGGATCGGTCACGTCGAGCGCGAACATCGCGCGCCCGCCGGCGCCGGTGCCGCCAACCAGCACCGTTTTCCAGCCGCCGTTATAGGCGTCGGCCACGCGCGGGGTCGCGTCGACGAAGAAACGGTGGGTGTAGGCCGGGTCGACCAGCTCACCGTAGCCCGCGATCACGGCCTGCGGTGCATAGGCGAAACGCTCCTCGCCGGTGGCCGCGTCGAACCCATGGAGCACGCCGCCGTTGGCCCCGACGTACAGCATCGCGGGACGGCTGGTCTTGGGTCCCGGATTGTCGAGGGTGCCCAGATAAGCCTCGTAGGCGCCACCGGCCGGGTCCGGCAGGCGGCTCCAGCCCTCGTTGCCGGCGCCGGCCAGCAGCGGCTCCGAGTTGATGATGTCCGACAGAATCGTGCTGCGATTGCGGAACAGTTTACCGTTCTGCACTTCGCCGGAGCGATCGCCGAGAATGTAGTCGACGACCGCCCCGCCGTGGGCCGGGTCGCCGCTGCCGAAGGCCGCGTCCAGATCGGCAACGCTGAAGCGGGAGCGAAGTTCGGTCAGCAGGTCGCTCTGCACCTGGGCGTCGAGATTGTCGAAATCCAGCTCTTCGCCGCCGGTGGAGGTAAACGTGTACACCCGGCGGGAGTTGTTGGAGTCCAACTCGCTGGCGGCCGACCAGATCAGCGTGCCGTCCAGGTCAACGGCCAGCATTTCGCCGGACCAGTCCTCGCTGTCGAAACCGGCCTGGAACAGACGGCTGGCGGTATCGATGCGGCTGGTGGTCGCCTTCAGCGCGGTGCGCGGCTGAGAGCGGGCGACGATGTCGGCCAGCGCCCTCAGGAACTGGTCGGCCACGTCGGTCGGGGTCGCGGCGTTGAGCATCCGCCCGCGGCCGTTGACGGCGGCGTGATACAGGTCGTCGATCTGGGTCGGGTTGCGGGCACCGTTGACGTCCGGCCAGGTCGGCGGATTGACGTAAGCGTCCTTGATGTCGGCGTGGGTGACTCCAAAGATCGTGCCCAGGCCGTTCAGGGTTACGACATAAGTGTTGACGTGCGGATCGGCATTGCAGTCCAACGGACTGGGATCAGGCGCGGTGGCACAGGCCGGCGGGACCGGCACGTCGCCCTGCTTTTCGGCCGGGAAGGTGATGCCGCTTACGTCCAGGCTCTCGTATTGCTCCATCGCGATATCGGCGATGGAGTTGCTGATATCGTCGGCGTACGGCGATCCGTTGTCGCCGTCTACGTTGCCCGGGGTCGGGATGCCGCCCAGCGAGGAGAAACCGTCGGTGAACAGCACCGAGAAATTCTTCTGGCATTCGAACTCGATGATCGGGTCGGTCGTGCGCTCGAACTGCTGGCCGGCATGATCCAGCGCCTGGCGGTTCGGGGTCCCGCCACCGAAACTTTCGTCGATCACGTCCTCGAGAAACAGGTTGCGTTCGTCGATGGTCGGATTGAGGTCGAATTCGCGCATCGTCACGGTATTGCGGTCATTGATCGTGAACATGCCGACGTGCATGCCCAGTTCCAGGTTGCGGAACGACGCCACGACGCCGTTGCGCACCGCCAGGTGGCGCTTTCTGAAATAGCTGAACCAGTTCGCGAAATTCTGCATCTCGGGGGTGCCCGCGCTGAGCCGGACCTCCTCCAGACAGCGACCGTCCGGACCCAGCGCGTCGACGCTGGCGGCGATCGCGGTCAGCGAACTCGGTCGCTGCTCGAAAAACTTGTAGTGCGCCGGGTTCGGGTCGGCGCAATTGCCGATGACCGCGATCGTGCCGTCGGAAACGCTGTAGCTGCCCGCGTCCTCGATCCGGTAATAGATGGCCCGATAATGCACCACCCCCCGCGTGGCGTCGTCGCCGCCGGTCCAGACAGTGTCCACGACGGGAGTGGTCCAGCTCATGCCGTCGTGATATTCCTGACCGGCCGGAATCACCATCCCGTTCTGCAGCTCGAAGACCGCGGTGTTGCCGGTGCCCTTGACGATCACGGTCAGGTCGAAACTGCGGGTCGAGTTCGCGGTCGACCCGGACGGATCGGAAACCGCCGCGGTGGGGTCCATGTCGGTAAAGGTCCGCGCCCCGAAGCTCGGCCACGGCGTATAGGTCTCGTCCGGGTTGTAATAGGCGCGGTTGTACTCGGCTGAGCGCATGAACGCGTATTGGATCAGCGGCGGGATCGACCGGTGATTGATCGAGCCCCGCGGCCCCTCGGTGTACGGGAACACGTAGCTCGACTTGCGCCCGTTGGTGCCGAAGAACAACGTGCCGGACGCGTCCACGAACGAGGCGACCGGCGAGTCCTGCCAGTAAAGCGCGCCGTCGTTGGTCGGGGTCAGGGTCTCGAAGGACATCGAACCCGAATCGTCCAGGACCACGATCAGATTGCTCTTGATCGTGGTGGTGACGAGCAGCGGCGACTGCGCGACGTCGATCACCGCGCCGGCCTCGGCGCTGATCAGTACGGTTCCCGCCAGCAGTACGCTCAGCCATCCTCGCGAGCGTCGACCGGTAGTATCATAGGTTTTCATTTGCGTCTCCATACGGCATCAACCGTCAATCAATTCTCGATAAAATAAGAGGTCACCACGGTCGCCTCGCCGCGCCCGGACGGACCGGTCGCGTGGCCCAGCACCAGGTAATACGAGGAGCGCTGGCTGGCGCCTACTTCGGGCTCGGACTCCAGCGGGCGGCACGCGACCGCGCGCCCGGCGACGCCGCTCATCGCGATCGCGCGATATTCGCCGTCCCCGGAGTCCGGGGGCGTGCCCCACAGACCGGAACCGAGCTGTGGATCGTTGAGCAGTTTCTTGGCCGGGCAGTCAAAGATCTCGAGTCCCACGTCGCGCCAGGTCTCGATGTTGACCGTCGCCGCAACACCAGATTCGGCCGCGACCCTGACTTCTTCTTCGACCTGCCGCACGATGTCTTCGGCGCGCTGGAACGCGAGGTTGGTCTCGCGCACGTTGCCGGCCATGCGTTCCTGCAGCGTCGTGCCCTGCATGCCGGTCACCGCGATCATGCTCAATACCAGCAGCAGTATCATGCCCATCAGCAGAACGAACCCGCGCTGTCTCTGTTGCCCACCCATGGTCATACTCCCGTAATCCGGTTGCGTACCCCGGCGGTGATCGAGAACACCTGCCGCAGGCGGTTGTCGTCGATCGGGTCCAGGGTCGTGTTCAGCAGGTTGTAAGTCTGGTCGTCCACCTCCAGGTCGGCGTTGTCGGTGGAGCGAATCAGCAGGCCGACGGAAATGGCCACGACGTTGATCGGCGCGGCGACCGCGTCGGCCTCGACGTACTGCATCCGCCCGGTCAGATCCAGCAGTTCGCCGAACTGGACCTGCATCGACTCGACCCCTTCGATCAGCTCCTGGGGCACGGTGCCCGAGCCGCCGCGCCCGAAGTCCCAGCGAAACAGCGACGGCCCGCCGTTGGCGCCGACGCCGACGAAGTAAAGCGAAGCCGTGACCGTGTAGACCTGCATCGTGTCGCCATACGTGCTGCTCCAGTTGAACGGCGAGATGTTGCCCGGATCGCCGCCAGAGGCACCCGAGCCGGCGGCCAGGCCGCTGGCGTTGGACTGGTTGGTTCGCTGGAACAGGTCGCCGCCGGACGAGCAGTCGGTGACCATCACCAGACCTTCCTGCGGCAGAATCGCGTCCATCTCGTCCTGGGTCGTGGGCGCCGGCGGCGGACAGGCCGCGTTGTTGTTCTGAAAGTTGATGTTGATGTTGCTGTTGCCACGGTTGTTGTTATTGCAGCCGGTCAGACCCTCGACCGGCTCGCCCGATTTGACCAGCAGCACGTCCGAGCCGGGAATCGCGCGGTTGGTCACGACGCTCGGCAGGCTGTTGCCGAACGTGTCGGTCCAGTCGTTGTCCGACGCGCTGCCGGCCACCGGATCGGGCAGCGAATAGGTGTCGCCGGTGCCGGTGCCGGTAAATTCCCAGGCCAGGATTGCCTGGTTGGGATCGAAAATCGCGTCCACGTAACCCGGACCGGTGGGATCGAGCAGGTTCTGGACCTCGACGTCGGCGATGCAGAAATCGAGCCGGCCGGCCACTCGCAGTTCCGGCTTCAAGAGTTCCAGCGCGAAACGCCCGCTCTCCTGCACCCGCGACAGCGCCTGCTGGGTGCGGTAGGCCTGGTTGGTGGAAGAGAAAATCTGTACCACGCCGCCGATAATGACCAGCCCGAGCAGCAGTGAGATCATCAGCTCCAGCAGGCCAAAACCCAACTGCCGGCCCGATCCTTGGCATTGCTTCATCATTCCGCACTCCCCGTACGTCGGCTTCTCCAGCCGCGATATCGACCGGCAGCTTGCCCACAGGAGGCGACGGCTGCGCTGCGCGAACTCCACCGGAGCCCGGTATCCTTGGTCGATGTTTGACCCTGTCGTCGGTCGGTGTTGTTTTTCTTAGCGGCTTAACGTCGCTTGGCGACCGACTCTTCCAATAAGTCATTATAAGCGCAATCACGGCCTTCAGGCATCGTCTGAGTTCGATTCGGGGCGTCAAGCCCTCTCTGCCGGGGCACGCTTGACAGCGTCGGCGGCGTCGGCACACTGGGACCATGGAAAATCCCGCGATGCGCGACATCTGGCTGGACGGACTGTGGCGCAACAACGCCGGCCTGGTGCAG
>JBFGYD010000232.1:0-4902 GCA_041587615.1 Lysobacterales bacterium | reverse complement strand
CTGCATTCTTGAATTCAAATCCGTTGCCGCGCGCAAGCGGTTTGATGCGCAGATACACCTCGCCGAACTGGCCGGCGCCACCGGTCTGCTTCTTGTGCCGGTAATGGCCCTCGGCCGGAGCGGTGACGGTCTCCCGGTAGGCGATTCGCGGGGGTCGGGTGTTGACCTCGACGTTGTACTTCTGCTCCATCCGCTCGAGCATGATGCGCAGATGCAGATCGCCCAGCCCGCGAATCACGGTTTCGTTCAGCTCGATGCTGTGCTCCACCTGGAAGCAAGGGTCTTCCTCGGCCAGCTTGTGCAGCGCGGTGGACAGCTTCTGCTCCTGGCCACGGCTCCTGGGCTCGATCGCCAGCCCGAACATCGGCTGCGGGAAATCCAGCGGCGCCAGCCGCCAGTGATCCTGATCGTGCGAGTCGTGCAGCACCGCGTCGTAGTGCAGGTCCTCGACCTTGGCCAGAGCACAGATGTCGCCGGGCACCGCGCGCTCGGTTTCGACATGGTCCTTGCCTTGTAGCTTGAACAGATGGCCGACCTTGAACGGCTTGCGGCCGTCGCCGATGTACAGCTGCGATTCGCGGGTGACCGTGCCCTGGTAGACGCGCAGGATGCTCAGCTTGCCCACGAACGGGTCGTTGGTGATCTTGAAGACCTGTGCCAGCACGTGGTCCTTGGCCTTGAGCGAGGGCTTGACGGGCTCCGCGTCGGGTCCCTCGCCTTTCAGGAAGGGGGGTGGGTTGCCCTCTTTCGGATTGGGCAGCAGCTTCTTGGCGAAATCCAGAAACGACTTGATCCCGATGCCCTCTCGCGCCGAAACGAAGCAGATCGGAACCAGATGGCCCTCCCGCAGCGCCTTCTCGAACGCGTCGTGTAGCCGCTCCGCGTCGACCTTGCCCTGCTCCAGGTAGGCCTCCATTAGATCCTCGTCCACCTCGACCACCTGATCGGTGATTTCGGTGTGGGCGGCCTCAACCGAGAAAATGTCGGCCTCGCCCTCCTGATTAAAAAAAACCTCCACGACGCTGCCGCCACCCTTGGCCGGAAGGTTCACCGGCAGGCACTCGTCGCCAAAGGTTTTGCGCAGATCGCGCACCAGCGCGGTCAGGTCGACGTCTTCGGCGTCGATCTTGTTGATGACGATCACCCGGCACAGGCCGCGTTCGGCGGCCCGTTCCATCATCCGGTGGGTGTTCAGCTCGATCCCGGACTGGGCGTTCACCACGATGGCCGCAGTCTCCGCGGCGGACAGCGCGGTCAGAGTGGGGCCGCGGAAATCAGGATAACCCGGTGTGTCGAGCAGATTGACGTGAATATCGTCATGGTCCAGGTGACAGACCGAGGTGTCCAGGGAGTGCTGATGCTCGCGCTCCATCGGGTCATAATCGCCGACCGTTGTTCCCTTTTCGACCTGGCCCGGTGCGCCGATCATCTTGGCTTCGGCCAGCAGGGCTTCCATCAGGCTCGTTTTGCCGGCCGAGCTGTGGCCGACCAATACAATGTTGCGGATTGCCTCGGTTGAGTATTTGGGCATTGACACTCCTTGCGAATGGCTGATTTTTGGTCTCTGAGAACGGGATACCGTGGCCGGGTCCGCTAATCTCCCAGTTCGCCGCCTTGAGGTCAAGGGACCGGCGCCAAGATTGTTCCGCGGACGCGGCTGCCCGCGTTCAGCGAGCATTCAGACAGGCGCGCATACGATAGCCTCATGGTTGAACACAATGCTAAGGAGCGACCATGAAAAAAGCAGCCCTGTACGGAATTCTGATCAGCGCAGGTCTCCTGAGCACCGGACTCGCGGCGGCCGACACCCGCATCGAGCGCGGACAGGTGATCTCCGCCATTCCAATTTACGAAACGGTCCGGGTGCCGACCGAACGCGAGGTTTGCTGGGACGAGGAAGTTCGCTATCGGCGCGGCGGCCAGAGCGCGACCCCGGCCCTGGTGGGCGGCGTGCTCGGGGGCGCGGTGGGGCGTCAATTCGGCGGTGGTCGCGGTAAGGACGCGCTGACCGTGGTTGGCGCCATCGTCGGCGCCTCGATCGGCAACGACGTCGCCCGCAAGCGCTCCGGCGAATACACCCAGGTCGAGACCCGCTGCCGCATCGCCCAGGAGTATTACGAGGAAGAACGGATTACCGGCTATCGGGTCCGTTACGAATACGATGGGCAGGTCTACACCACTCGCACCGACCGCGACCCGGGCGAGACGATCAATTTGCGCGTGTCGGTTGTTCCCGTCAGTCACTAGGTCGCAAACCTCAGCCTCTCAACACTCCTGACGGGACTTTCAAGGCCGCTCATCCGAGCGGCCTTTTTTTATCCCAAGAACAGTCGCCATCAAATTGCCCCCTTTCGGGGTAGTCACCGACGCCCGAGTCCGGTAGCTTCGTCGCGATGAACCCGACCGTAAACACTGCATCCTGGGTGGTCATGAAATTCGGCGGCACCAGCGTGGCCGATGCGTCCGGCTGGAGGACCATTGCCGCCGAGGCTCGCCAGCGAATAGAAGCGGGCCAGCGCGTCATGGTCGTCGTGTCGGCGATCCGCGGGGTGACCGATCGTCTGCTGGCGGCGGTTTCGGAGCCGGCGCAGGCTCCGGCGGCGCTCGACTGGGTGCGCGAGCGCTATCGATCTCTGGCCCAGGCCTGCGGGGTCGAACCGGGAGCCGACTTCACCGCGCTCGAAGCGGAACTCGAGCGACTGCTGAGCGCGGCGCCGGCGGAGTTAAGCCGACCGCCGATGCAGGCACGAGTCCTGGGCATGGGGGAGCTGCTCTCGAGCGCTCTGGGTGAAACGATTCTTCTTGACATGGACCTGGCCTGCGCCTGGCAGGACGCCCGCACGCTGCTTCGCGCCGGCGACGACGGGCGCGACAGCGCCTACCTGTCGGCCACCTGCGAGCGCCGTTTTGCGCCGGAGCTGGCGGCCGCTCTGGCCGAGCAGGCCGAGGTGCATATCACCCAGGGTTTCATCGCTGGCGACGGCGCCGGTGACACCGTGCTGCTAGGGCGCGGCGGCTCCGACACCAGCGGTGCCTACCTGGCGGTCCTGCTGGGCGCCGGACGGCTCGAAATCTGGGGGGACGTGCCGGGACTCTTTTCGGCCGACCCGAGGGTCGTCTCCGGCGCCCGGCTGCTCAAGAACGTGTCCTATCGCGAAGCACAGGAGTTGGCCTCGATGGGCGCCAAGGTGCTGCATCCGCGCTGCATCGCGCCGGTGCGGGACGACGACATCCCCCTGCACGTCCGCTGGACCGCGCAGCCGACGGTAGCCGGCACGGTAATCTCCAGCCACGCCCGCGACTTCGGCGCCCAGGTTAAGGGCATCGTCCATCGCAACGGCATCACGTTGATCGCGATGGAGGGGCTCGACATGTGGCATCAGGTCGGATTCCTGGCCGAAGCCTTTGTCGTGTTCAGGGACCACGGTGTGTCGGTCGACATGGTGTCGACCTCCGAGGCCAACGTCACGGTGTCGCTGGATTCTGCCGGGCACCTGATGGACCAGGCAGCCTTGGGCGCGCTGGTCGCGGACCTGGAGCGGATCTGTCGGGTCGAGCTGATCCCCGACTGCGCCTCGGTGAGCCTGGTTGGGATCGGGATCCGCACCATTCTGCACCGCCTCGGGCCGGCGCTCGAAGTGTTCGAAAACCGCCACATTTACCTCGTGAGCCAGGCCTCCAACGACCTGAATTTGACCTTCGCGGTTGATCGGCGCGACGCCGAAAAGCTGGTGCTGCAGCTGCATCGGCTGCTGATTCCGGGCGGGGTCGGCGGCGACTCGGTGTTCGGCCAGACCTGGCAGCAGATGTATCACCGGGCACCGCCGGAACCGCTGCGCCAACCCTGGTGGCGCGGTTGTCGGGGGGAGCTGCTGAAACTGATGGACGGTCGCGACGCGCTGTACGCCTATTCGCGCCGCGCACTGGGGGATGCCGCGCGGCGACTCATCGGACTCGAGCACGTCGGCCGGGTGCTGTATTCGATGAAGGCCAACGCGCATCCGGAAATCCTGCACCGGCTGGTCAGCGCCGGCTGCGGCCTGGAATGCGTGTCGATCGGCGAGGTCGAGCGCGCGCTCGTCGTGCCCGGGATCGAACCGCGGCGGGTCCTTTTCACTCCGAACTTCGCTCCGCGGGGCGAGTACCGCCGGGCGCTCGAACTCGGGGTCGTCGTCACGATCGACAATCTGTTCGTGCTGGAGAACTGGGGCGAGGACTTCCGCGGCCGGACGGTCTTCATTCGCCTCGATCCCGGGTCGGGCCTGGGTCACCACAAGCTGGTGCGCACGGCCGGCGTGCATTCCAAATTCGGCGTCCCCCAGGCCGATCGGGCGGCGCTTCAGAATCTGCTGGAGCGCTACGAGGTCACCGTCGGCGGCCTGCATGCGCACGTCGGCTCGGGGGTCATGCACCCCGACGCGTGGCACCGGACGCTGGCGGCGCTGGGCGAGGCGCTGGCCGAGTTTCCCGACGCCCGGGTCATCGACCTCGGCGGCGGGCTGGGGGTGCCGGACAAGAGCGATGAGCTGCCTTTCGACCTGGAGCGCCTGGATCAGGGCATCGGCGAATGGCGCCGCCAGCTTGGGCGCGAGGTCGAGATCTGGCTCGAACCGGGGCGCTATCTGGTGGCCGAGGCGGGCGTGCTGATGGCGCGGGTGACCCAGACCAAGGGCAAGAGCGAGGTCCGCTACCTCGGGGTCGCGACGGGCATGAACTCGCTGCTGCGCCCGACCCTGTACGGGGCCTATCATGAGATCTACAACCTGACCCGAATCGAGGATCGCGCGACCGAGGTCTGCAATGTCGTGGGACCGATCTGTGAAACCGGCGACACCTTGGGTCTCGATCGGTTGCTGCCCCCGGGGCGCGAGGGCGACGTTCTGCTGATCGCCAACGCCGGGG
>JBFGYD010000231.1:0-4908 GCA_041587615.1 Lysobacterales bacterium | reverse complement strand
GTGCGCGCCTGCTCGACGGCGCGCAGGATCCGTTCCGGGGTCGCGGGGGCGTCCAGCAGCGGCGCGCGGTGTTCGTCGCCGGCCGCGGCGACCGCGTCGCTGATCGCGCGGAACACCGAAATCGCCAGCATCAGCGGCGGTTCGCCGACCGCCTTGGAGCGATAGATGGTCGGCTCGGGGTTCGGGCTGTCGCTCAGCAGGCCCATCCGGAAATCGGCCGGGCGGTCGGCGCTGGTCGGAATCTTGTAGGTCGACGGGGCGTGGGTGGCGAGCATCCCGTCGGGGTTCCAGTAAAGCTCCTCGCTGGTCAGCCAGCCCATCCCCTGGACGAAGCCGCCCTCGATCTGTCCCCGATCGATTGCCGGATTGATGCTGTCGCCGACGTCGTGAAGGATGTCGACCCGCTCGACCCGGCTCTCACCGGTCAAGGTATCGATGACGACCTCTGAGACCGCCGCGCCGTAGGCGAAGTACAAGAACGGCCGGCCCTGGCCGGTCTCGACGTCATAGCCGATCTTAGGGGTCCGGTAATAGCCGGTGGACGACAGCGAAATCCGGCCCAGATAGGCCTGTCGCACCAGCTCGTCAAACGCGACCGAGTCCTGCCCGAGCTGAACCCGGTTGGCCTCGAAGTGCACCGCTTCCAGCGGCACCTGATAGTGCACCGCGGCGAATGCGGTCAAGCGGCGCTTGATGTTGCGGGCCGCGGCCTGGGCCGCCTTGCCGTTCAAATCGCTGCCGGACGAAGCCGCCGTGGCCGAGGTGTTGGGGACCTTGCCGGTGCTGGTGGCGGTGATCTTGATCCGCCCGATGTCGATGCCGAACTCTTCGGCCACGACCTGGGCCACCTTGGTCATCAGGCCCTGGCCCATTTCGGTTCCGCCGTGGTTCAAGTGCACCGAACCGTCGGTGTAAACGTGGAGCAGGGCGCCGGCCTGATTCAGATGGGTGGTGGTGAAGGCAATGCCGAACTTGACCGGGGTCAGGGCCAGGCCTTTCTTCAGCCACGGGTTGGCGGCGTTGAACTGCTTGACCGCCTGGCGGCGGGCTCGATAGTCGGAGCTTTGCTCCAACTCGTCGAACAGTCGCGGCAGCACGTTGTCCTCGACTTCCATCGAGTATGGGGTCACGTTGCGCTCGCCCATCCCGTAAAGATTGACCCGGCGGACGTCGAGCGGGTCGAGCTTCAGCTCCGCGGCGATCCGGTCCAGGGCCTGCTCGACGGCCATCATGCCCTGCGGCCCGCCGAAGCCGCGAAACGCGGTATTGGACGCCGTATGGGTCTTGCAGCGATAGGAACGAATGCGCACGTGTTCGAGAAAGTAAGCGTTATCGGCGTGAAACACCGCGCGGTCGTTGATCGCCCGCGATAGATCGGCAGAACGCCCGCAGCGGGATGCCAGCATCAGGTCGAACGCCGTGATGCGCCCGTCATCGTCGAAACCGACCTCATAGTCGGCGCGGAAATCGTGGCGTTTGCCGGTGATGTGCATATCGTCGTCACGATCGACCAGGACCTTGGCCGGACGCCCCGTGTGATGCGCCACCAGCGCCGCGGCCGCGGCGAAGCCTGCGGCCTGTGTTTCCTTGCCGCCGAACGCGCCGCCCATGCGGCGCACCTGCACGGTCACCGCGTTGTCCGCCAGGCCCAGGAGCTTCGCGATCAGGTGCTGGACCTCGGTCGGATGCTGGGTCGAAGAGTGGATCTCGAGATCGCCGTCCTCGTGCGGAATCGCCAGCGCGACGTGGCCCTCGAGATAAAAATGCTCCTGGCCGCCGATCCGCAGGCGACCACTCAGACGGCGGGGAGCGCGCGCCAGCGCCTCGTCGGGATCGCCGCGGGTCAGGATCCGAGGTTCCAGAATGAAGCTCTGCTCGGCCAGGGCCTCGTCGATGGTCAGGACCGCCGGCAGCGGCTCGTAGTCGATGTGCGCCAGTGCCGCCGCCCCACGGGCCTTGGCGCGGGTAACCGCGGCCACCGCGAACAGGGGCTGCCCGTAGTACTCGACCACGTCCTCGGCGAACAGTGGGTCGTCGCCGATCGTGGGCGAGACGTCGTTGACGCCGGGGATGTCCTTAGCCGCGTAAACGCCGACGCAGTCGGGATGCGCCGCTACCGCGGTCAGGTCCAGACCGCTGATCCGCGCGTGGGCCCGGGTGCTGTAAGCGAGGTAAACCTGCAGCGTACCGGGCGGCTCGGGCATGTCGTCGACGTAGATCGCCTCGCCGCTGACGTGCTTGTGAGCGCTGTCGTGGTGCAGCGGGCTCGCCACGGTCCCTGGGTGCTTGGGCTTCGAGTCAGCGCGTGCCATAGGCCAGCTCCGAGGTTCCGAACAAGCGCGTTGGCTGGCCGTTGTCGGAAGTCTCCAGGAAACACTTGAAAAGCAGGTTCTGCGCCACGCGCAGGCGATAAGCGGCGCTGGCTCGCAGGTCGTCGATCGGCTCGAAATCACCGGCCAGAGCCGTCATCCCCCGGCGCACGATGTCCTCCGACCACGGCCGGCCGATCAGCGCGGCTTCCAGCGACGGCGCGCGCTTGGGTGTTTCGGCCATGCCGCCGAACGCGGCGCGAAAACGGGCGACCCGGCCGCCGTCGTCCAGACCCAGCGAGAACGCGGCGCAGACCGCGCTGATGTCCTGATCGAAGCGTTTGGAGATCTTGTAACAGAGCAGCCGGCTGCCGGACGCCGGCAGCGGCAGCCTGATTTTTTCGACGATTTCGCCTGGACGGCGGTCCTGTTTGCCATAGCCCAGAAAAAAATCCTCCAGCGGCAGCTCCCGCCGGCCGGTTGCGCCGTGCAGCACCAGCGTCGCCCCGGCGGCGATCAGCGGCGGCGGCGAGTCTCCGATCGGCGAGCCGTTGGCGACATTGCCGCCGATAGTACCGGCGTTGCGCACCTGCCACGCGCCGAGCCGGCGGAGCATCTCGCCGAAGTCGGGATAGTGTTGGGTGAGTACCGGCAGCGCCTCCGAGTAGGTGACCGCGGCGCCGATCTCGATCTCGGTCTCGGTTACGTTGAGTTCTCGCAGCGGCGCCACATTGCCCAGGTAAATCAACGTGTCGAGCTCTCGACCGTCCTTGGTCACCCACAGCCCTAGGTCGGTGGCGCCGGCAAACGGGTGCGCGTCCGGGAAATCTCCAAGCAGCTCGCTCAGCTCGGCCAGCGTGGACGGGGCGAAATAGCGCCGCCCGTCGTGCTCGATCCCGACTCCGTCGCCGGGCTGGATCCGCTCCAGCAATGCGCGGGTCGAGTCCGCGGCGGCGCTGAAACGGTCCTCGGGCGGGTCGCCGCAGGCGCTGAACGCCGCGTCGACGATCGGTCCATAGCCGGTGCAACGGCACAGGTTGCCGGCCAGCGCGTCGTTGACCGCCAGCCGATCGCGTTGCGGCCCCTGCTGGTAGAGCGCAAACATCGTCATCACGAAACCGGGGGTGCAGAACCCACACTGCGAGGCGTCGTGTCGGACCATCGCCCGCTGGACCCGGTGCAGGCGCCCGCCGGGCCCTTTCAGATCCTCGACCGTGATGAGCTGCTTGCCGTCCAGCGTCGGCACAAACTGGATGCAGGAATTGACCGGGCGATAGGCAAGCGCGCCGTCGACCAACTCGCCGAGAACCACGGTGCAGGCGCCGCAATCGCCCTCGGCGCAGCCCTCCTTGGTTCCGCGGCGCCCGAGGTCCTCACGCAGGTACTGGAGCACCGTGCGGGTCGGGTCGATCCCCCCCACCGAACGGATCTCGTCATCCAGAACGAAGCGGATATGATCGCGCATCGCCAGTGTCCTAGCTCCCCCGGTAGGTGGAGTAGGCGAACGGAGACAGCAACAGCGGCACGTGGTAGTGCTGATCGGCGGCGTCCACGCGGAAGCGGACCGGAATTTCATCGAGGAACGGCGGCTCGGCAAGCTGCCGGTGGCGCCGGCGCAGATACTCGCCGGCATGGAACAGGATTTCGTAAAGACCGCTGCGTATTTCGTCGGCCGCCAGCAGCGGCGCGTCGCAGCGGCCGTCGTCGTTGGTCAGCGCCGATTTCAACGACTCGCGGCCGTCGTCGAGACGGAACAATTCAATTCGCATTCCGGCCGCCGGGCGGCCCAGCGCCGTATCCAGGACGTGGGTGGTCAAACCGGCCATGCTTCGCCCCGGCAAGACCCGGGAAGATTGAAACCTCCCGGGTTCGCGTGCAGGATTGAATTCATGGTCAATTCTATGCCCGGCACGGGCAAAAAATCCACACGGGGCCGGCGAGAGCCGGCTGACACAAGGGCGGATTATCCGAGGGACATGGTCGGGTACGGACCGACGCCGCCGCAGCCCGACTGGCCGGGAGGGGCCCGAGTCGCGCTGCAGTTCGTGCTCAATTACGAAGAGGGCGGGGAGAATTGCGTGCTCCACGGGGACCCGGCCTCCGAGACGTTTCTATCCGAGATCGTCGCCGCCCGCCCGGTCGTCGAGGCCCGCCACATGTCGATGGAATCGCTGTATGAGTACGGCAGCCGGGTAGGGGTGTGGCGATTGTTGCGGCTGTTCGACGAGTACCGCATCCCGCTGACGGTCTTTGCCGTGGCGATGGCATTGGAGCGCAACCCGCTGGCCGCCGAGGCGTTCGTCGCCGCCGACCACGAGGTGTGCTCGCACGGCTGGCGCTGGATCGACTACCAGGACGTGCCGGAAGCGATCGAGCGGGAGCACATCGCCCGCGCGGTCGAGAGCATCACCCGGCTCACCGGCTCGCGTCCGCTGGGCTGGTACACCGGCCGCACCAGCCCCAACACGCGCCGCCTGGTGGTCGAGGAAGGCGGGTTCCTGTACGACGCCGACGATTACAGTGACGAGCTCCCGTTCTGGACCGAAGTCGGTGGACGCAATCATTTGGTCGTGCCGTATACGTTGGACGTCAACGACAT
>JBFGYD010000230.1:0-4917 GCA_041587615.1 Lysobacterales bacterium | reverse complement strand
GTCGAGCACCCGTTTCGATCGTGGATCAACCTGGCGCAACCTCGTCTGGGGGCGGTCGCGGTGTCTGCCAGCGATGAGTTTTTTGCCCCCAAGGAGCGCCTGATCGATCCCGCGGCGCCGGTTTTCATCCCCGATCGCTACGACGACAACGGCAAATGGATGGATGGCTGGGAATCCCGCCGCAAGCGCGGTCCGGGGCACGACCACTGCGTCGTGCGCTTGGGCGCGCTGGGCTGCGTCAAGGGCATTGACGTCGACACCTCGCATTTTACCGGCAATTACCCGCCCGAGATTTCGATCGACGCGGCGCGCGCCGACGGCGCTCCGGGGGAGGGCGACTGGATCGAAATCGTTCCCCGCTCGTCGGTTCGTGGGAACGCCCACAATTTTTTTACCGTCGGCGACGACCGCGGCTGGAACTACCTGCGTTTGAACATCTATCCCGACGGCGGGGTGGCGCGGTTGCGCGTTTACGGCCATGCGCTCGCCCAGTGGCGGGCCGAGGACTTCGAGCGGGAGCTGGACCTGGTCGCAATCGCCAACGGTGGTCGCGCACTGGCTTGCAATGACAGTCACTTCGGCGCGGCGGACAACCTGATTGCCCCGGGCCGCGGGGTCAACATGGGCGACGGCTGGGAAACTCGCCGGCGGCGAACGCCGGGCAACGACTGGGCCATCCTCGCCCTCGGTCACGCCGGCGTTATCACCCGAGTCGCGGTGGACACCGCTTGGTTCAAGGGCAACTATCCCGACCGCTGCTCGCTGGACGGCGCCTGGGTCGACCCGATCCCGGATGACCCGGGAGGATTGGCGGAGATTGCTTGGCAAACGCTGCTGCCGGAGCAGAAACTGGGTCCCGACGCCGAGCATTTGTTTGTCGCCGAGGTGATCCCGCACGAGCCGGTGACCGTGGTGCGCTTGAACATTTTCCCGGACGGCGGGATCAGCCGCCTGCGTCTCTTCGGACGGCTGTGCCGTGATGGGTCCGTCTGAGGCGCCCGTCACGTTGACCCCTGAGCGCCTGACCGCGGCGGGCTTCGCCGCGTTCGGCCAGGTGATCGAGGCCAGCGGTGATTATCGTCTGATCAACGACGGCAACTGTCGCCGCTACGACGACCTGGCCCGGCTTGAACTCGGCGCCGCCGCCGGCCGTGCGTGCCTGAGCATCTTTCGCGCTCGCGGGCAAACGCTGCCGCTTCGAATTCGGCTGCTGGAGCGCCATCCGCTGTCAAGCCAGGCGTTCGTGCCGTTGAACGCCGCGCGCCTTTTGGTGGTCGTGGCGGTAGCCGGTGAGGAGGTGGCCGCCGCCGGGGTTCGGGCGTTTCTGGCCGGCCCCGGTCAGGGCGTCAACTACGACCCGGGGGTGTGGCACCATCCGTTGCTGGCGCTCGGTGCCGACGCTGACTTCCTGGTTGTCGACCGCGCCGGGCCGGGCGCCAACTGCGACGAATTCGTGTTTCCCACCGACGTGGCGATTACGGTTAGCGATGGATCCCTACCTTAACGAGTGGCTGCATCTGCTGCTGCGCTGGGCGCACCTGATTGCCGGAATCGCCTGGATCGGTGCGTCGTTCTATTTCAACTGGCTCGAGGGCAACCTGGATCGAAAAGGCCCGAAGCCGCGAGGCATCGCCGGCGACCTGTGGTCGGTTCACGGGGGTGGTTTCTATCATGCACAAAAGTACGAAGTGGCGCCGTCCGAGTTGCCACAGACGCTCCACTGGTTCAAGTGGGAGGCCTACGCGACCTGGCTGAGCGGATTCGCGTTGCTGGTGCTGCTGTATTACCTCGATCCGACGACCCACCTGCTGGGCGCCAACTTGCGCGGGCTGTCGGGGCCGGTCGCGCTGGCGATCGGACTGGGTTCGCTGGCCGGCGGCTGGTTGGTCTACGACGGCTTGTGCCGAACGGCTCTGGTCGAGCGCCCGGGGGCGTTCGCGCTGATCGGGTTGGCGCTGGTGACGGCGCTCGCTTTCGGGCTGAGCCAGGTGTTCGACGGGCGCGCGGCCTACCTCCACACCGGCGCCGTGATCGGCACGGTCATGGTGGCCAACGTTTTTTTCGTCATCATCCCGGCGCAGCGCAATATGGTCGTAGCAATGGCGCGCGGCGAGGCCCCGGACCCGGTCCCGGGCCGGAATGCGCTGCGCCGATCGCTGCACAACAACTACCTGACCCTGCCGGTGTTGTTCATTATGATCAGCGCCCATTTTCCGAGTACCTTCGGGCATCGCTACAACTGGGCGATCCTGGCCGCGCTGGCGCTGATTTCGGCCGGTGTGCGACATCATTTCAACCTCAAAAATCGCGGTCATCGCGTCGTGTGGTTGCTGCCCGGGACGGCCGTGGCGCTGTTTGCACTGGCCTGGCTCGCCCGCCCCCAGACCGCGCCCGTGCTCACGGCGGTGGGGTCGGAGCCGGTTTCCTTCGCCGAGGTCCGACAGATCATCGACACGCGCTGTCTCAGCTGCCACGCCAGTCAGACCACTCACCCGGCGTTTCCGGTAGCGCCCCTGGGCTACGTGCTCGACACGCCGGAGCAGATCCGCCAGGGCGCGGACAAAATCTTCGCCCGAACCGTGGCGACCCGGACCATGCCGCTGGCCAACCTGACCGGCATGACAGAGGCCGAGCGCGTTCGGCTGGGCATTTGGATCAAGCAGGGGGCGCCGATCGACTGATCCGCCCCGGTTTGCAGCGTGACTATTGGGACTGGAGCCCGGCGTCACGATTGTCAATGATGGGCCTGGATCAAAATTGTCGAAGCACGCCACCATGAATACCCGAACCTGTATGTTCGCCTTTGTGCTCGCCATGCTGGTGGGCTTGTCGTCCGGCGTGGCGCTGGCCGGGGCGCCGGTGTTCGAAACTCCGGAGTCCCGGGAGCTGGTGCGCGGGGCGCACAATCTGAAGAAGGGTTATAACAATGACGCGCTCCGGAATTTCAAGCGCGCCGCCGAATACGGCAGCAAGGACGCCCAGAAAACGATCGGCATGCTGTACATCAACGGCGCCGGGGTACCGATGGACTGGGCCCGTGGTTATGCCTGGTTGAAGCTGTCCGCCACCCACGGAGACCCGGAAGCGGTTTCCGCCCGCGACCAGGTTTTCGCCCAGCTCAAGGACGAAGAGAAGGCGACGGTCGATCGCATCTACGCCGAGATCGACGCCGAATACGGCGACCAGGCCGCGCTGGCGCGCCGCGAAGAGTGGGTGCGCAAGCAGAAGCGCGAAATTACCGGCTCGCGAACCGGCGCGTCAAGCCAGGTGCGGGTCCAGGTGGCGGACGCTACCGGGTTTGCCTGGGAGGTCTCCGGGGCCAAGTATTTCGAACTGCTCGAGGGCGACTATATCCTCGAGTTCCGCCAGCGCATGGGGCAGGTCGAGATCGGCGAACTCAAGCTGGTCGACGACGATCGCCCCGAGGGCGGCTGAACCCTCTACCGGAGGGCAACAAAAAAGGCGTCGGGTGCGCTGCTGCTGATTCCTGAGCCTCCCACAATCGATTGGCACTCGTTCGGGCCCTGACCAGGGCCCATTTTCTTTATCCTTCAGCGTCCCGTTCGACCAGGGCTTCCAGCGCGAACACGTGGGGGTCGTCGGCGTTCATCCGGCGCAGCGCCTCGGCGAGGTTCTTGAGATAGTCGCGGTTGCGCCCACTAGGCCCGACGGCGCGAGCAATGTGAGCCGCGATCTCCGACTCCGGAGCGCTGCCCAAAAAGGCTGGATTGTTCTTGGACGCAATGTATAGGGTGCCGAATACGCTGGCCCCAGAATCGAAGTGCACACGCTCGGGGATACGTCGATAACCATTTTTTTCGCGCTCGTCCAGGTGCTTGAAGACATCCCGGCCAATCCGGTACGCCATGCCGGCACAGACCGCACCCGGCACCCGGATCAGGGTCACGACCCGTCCCGGCGCATCCGCGGTGCCGCGGTGATCGTGCGAGCCCTGCCAGAAACGCCGCGCCCAGCCCCGGATCCACGCCGGTTTCCGCTCCAAATACGGAAAGTCGGCGCGGAAAATCAGCGACCCGTATCCAAACAGCCAGTCCTGCGCGCTCGTATCTCCGGTCATCTCTTGAGACTCATCTCTCGCGCACCTCCCGGCGATTTGCTCAGCCGCCGACGATAGCGCAACCCCGGGCGATTGTCGCACCGCTGGCGGCCGTGACCTATACTGCGAGCGCGACTCGACACTAGGGACCGACCATGAACCGACCAACACGCAACAGTGCCGAACAATCCGCGGGGACTCGGTCTTCCGGCGAAATCAAAGCCCCGCCCTCGGGCGAGATCAAGGCGCCGCCACCCGGCGAGATCAAGGCCCCGCCGACGGCGAGGTTCCGCTCCCGTCCAGTGCACTCGGCGCACCTGCCCTCGGGTGAGATCAAAGCGCCGCCGCCCGGCGAGATCAAAGCGCCGCCGCCGGGCGAGATCAAGGCCCCGCCACCCAACGAGATCAACGCGCCCCGTCGGAAGTAGCCGGCCGCAAGCCGCCGGCCGACCGCCCCGATGAGCGAACGGAGACTGGCCGATCTGTATCTGATCGGCACCGGCATCCGTGACCTCGAGCAGCTCACCGCGGAGGCCAGGCAAACGCTGAGCCGCTGCCGCAAAGTGTTTCATCTGACCAGCAGCCACGATGGCCTGACCCGCCTGTGCCCCGAGGTCGTCGACAACACCGGTGAATATTGGACCGGTGAACCGGTCCGGGACGTATACCGGCGTCTTGCCGACAAGGTCATGGCGGAGGTCGGGCGCGGCCCCGGAGTGGCCAACGTGATCTACGGGCATCCGCTGTTCTTTGACGACATCAACATGGACTTGATCGATCGCTGCCGCCGGGCGGGGCTGGAATACGAAGTTCTTCCCGGGATCTCTTGCCTGGATACGTTGAGCACCGATTTGGAGATC
>JBFGYD010000229.1:0-4928 GCA_041587615.1 Lysobacterales bacterium | reverse complement strand
GGGTGTTGCAGATCGTTCCCTCGCCGCTGGTCGACGGGGCCGAGTTCGGCCTCGGGCCGGATTGGATGACCCTGTCGGTGGATCCGTACGCGAGTTTGCTGGCCGTGCTGCAGACGCTGCTCTACGCGGCGCTGTTCGTGCTCACACTGTGTCTGGTCGGGAGTCGCCGGCGCCTGCGGATCGTGCTTTACACGGTGGTCGCGGTCGGCTTTGCCGAAGCCGTCTACGGCAGCCTGATGACCTTGAGTGGCACCGAATGGGGTTTCCTGCAGCCGAAGGTTCACAACCGCGGACTGGCGACCGGGACGTTCGTCAACCGCAATCATTTCGCCGGATTCCTGGTGATCTGCCTGAGCTTAGGCATAGGTCTGCTGCTGTCACAGATGCACTCCCACGTCCCGGTCCGGGATCGCCGCGCACGATTGCGGGAGGCGATTCGCTGGATCCTGGGCCCGAAGATGCGCCTGCGCATCGCGCTTGGGGTCATGGTCGTCGGGCTGGTCCTGACCCATTCCCGGATGGGCAACATGGCGTTTTTCGTGAGCCTGCTGGTTGCGGGCGCACTGGGCCTGTTCCTGCTGGCCAAAGCGCCGCGCGCGATGCTGGTGTTGATCGCCAGCCTGATCGCGATCGACGTGGTCGTGATCGGTACCTGGTTTGGGGTCGAACAGGTGGTGGAGCGCATTCAGCGGACCGGCCAATTCGACGAGTCCACGGCCCGCTACCGGGACCAGGGACGCCTGGATGTCGATGCGGAAACGCTTCAAGCCTGGCGCGAGTATCGCTGGCTCGGCTCCGGCGGCGGCACTTTCGAAGTCGTATATCCGGCGTATCGCGCACACGACACGGCCGCGTCATTCGACCATGCGCACAACGACTATTTCGAGTTGCTGCTGGAGTATGGGATCATCGGGGTAGTGCCACTGGCGCTGTTTGGCGGCGCTTCGCTGGCCGCGGCGGTCTACGCTCAGCGTCGACGGCGGGACCCGCTAATGCGCGGCGCCGGCTTCGGTGTGTCGATGGCGACGTTGGCCTATTTATTGCACAGCGCGGTGGACTTTAACCTGCACATTCCGGCCAACGCGGCGTACCTGATGGTTGCGCTGGCCTTGGCATGGGTGGCGGCGTTGCTGCCGCCGCGTGCCCGCCGGCAAACGTGAATAATTTATAATTTGCTTCTAAAAAGGCGGCAAAGCCTTTAAAATCATTGGTTAATGAACAATAAGCCAGAGTCGATGTGACGCGGCTTAAAGGCACTGGACGGCCTATTTCGGGTCGCATCGTAATGGCAAAAATGGGGCGCGAGAGCCGTTGAAAAAATGTCGTACCAGCGCAGCGGCGCTCTACCTGATTGCCGCGAGCGCGTCTGCGCAGGAGACAGGCATCTCGCTCGGGTCGTGGACGCTCTATCCTACCGTCGGCCTGTCGGTCGGCTACGACGATAACGTCGCGCTGAGCCCCAACAGCGAAATCGACTCGTATTTCTATCTGATCTCGCCGGCCCTCCGGCTCGAGACCGCGTCCGGCGCGAGCACGTTTGCGCTCGAATACGGGCTCGAGTGGGGTGAGTTCGAGGCCACCAGCCGCGACGATTATCTGGATCATTATCTGGCCGGGCGCTGGGGCTACGAGCCCACCGCGCGCTCCCAGCTACAACTGGACGGGCGCTACGAGCGCAGTCACGAACGCCGTGGTGAAGGCTTGAGTGAATCGGTGCCCGGCCTGATCGACGAGGACGTCACCGAATACGACCTGCTGAGCTTTGGCGGTCGGTACGGCTACGGCGCCGACGGCGCCCGGGGCCGGCTCGAGGTATTCGCCGGCTGGGAAGACCGCGAGTATCAGAACAACCGTGATCTTACCGCGCAGGGCGACGTCGAGCGGTTCGGCTACGGCGGGACCTTTTACTGGCGGATAGCGGCCAAGACCTCGCTGCTGGCGGAGGCCTCGCGCACGGACTTCGACTACGATTCTTCTAATCTCGATGGCGACGAGACCCGTTACGGCGTTGGACTGCGCTGGGAAGCCACCGGCAGCAGCGAGGGTCGGGCCGTGATCGGCCGCGTGGAGCACGATTTCGACGCCCCGGCGCTGGAGGACTATTCCGGGGAATACTGGGAACTCGGCGCGTCCTGGCGGCCGCTCGAACGCACCCAGGTCGATCTGTCGACCCGGCGCCAGACCGACGAGGCGTTCGGCGCCAGTGATCTGCTGGTGCGCGAGGAAGCCGCGATTTCGTGGCGGCATTTGTGGCGGCCGCGGTTCATGACGTCGGTAGACCTATCGTTCATGGACGAGGACTTCCGGCCCGGCCCGCGTGACGATGAGATCTTCGCTTTCGGGTTGTCGGCCGACTATCAGTGGCGCCCGTGGCTGATCCTGGGCGCGGGCTATCGTTATTTCGACCGTGACTCCTCGATTGCGCAGTTCAACTACAAGCGCAATGAATTTCTGCTCACGCTGGAGTTGAGTCGTTAGCTTGGTTTGGGCCTCGGGGCGTGAACACCGATTCGCCCGGACTCCCGGCACCTTTGCCGAGCGGCAGGGTCAATAGGATAACGAACGCTCTTATTGAGCGGCATAACGGATAGCCGCTGACTCGCAGGAGGATGAAGGCTTGAGCAAACACTGGCTGATTGCGTTCGCGCTGTGCTGGATGGCCGGGTTGGCCGCCCAGCCCGTCGCCGAACATCGGATCGGCGCCGGAGATCTGGTGGCGATCGAGGTGTTTGGCGAGACCGACCTGTCGCCGCAGATCAAGGTCGACGACCAGGGAACCATCTCCTATCCGTTCCTTGGCGAGATCCGCGTGGCCGGCCTGACCACCCGGGAACTGCAGCAGACGATCCATGACGGCCTCGAGGGCGATTACCTGATCGATCCGAAGGTGGTCGTGACGATCGCCGAGCACCGGCCGTTTTACGTCAACGGCGAGGTGCGCAATCCGGGCGCGTTCTCCTACGAGCCCGGGATGACCGTGCGCAAGGCAATTTCGCTTGCCGGCGGCATGACCGATCGGGCGTCCTCGCGCAAAATCTTCCTGGTGACCGAATCGAGCCCGGAGGACGAACTCCTGCGAGTCGATCTCGATCACCCGATCGGGCCGGGAGACACCCTGACCATTCAGCAGAGCTTCTTCTAGTGTCCACGCACGCAAATGGCCCGGCGTTCAGCGCGGTCGGCCAGACCGCCCGCGAGGCGGGTTGTCAATCGGCGCAAGGAGCAGGGCACTAGGTCCGCCGATGCAGGATCCGCGCCTAACCGAACCGCTGGCCGACGTCGGCACCGAAGAGCCGGCTGGCTTCGACATTCGAGCGGCGTGGCACACGATCGCCAAGCACAAGTGGGCGATCGCGGGACTGACGCTGTTGGTGACCCTGATCGCGGCCCTGTTCGTCTATCGGCAAGTTCCGGTGTACCGCGCAACCGCGACCCTGCTGATCGAGCGCAGTCCGGTGCAGTTCTCGCCGGTCCAGGACCCCTACGCGGCGTTCACCGATCACTGGCTTTACTATCAGACCCAATACGGACTGATCAAGCGGCGCGCGATCGGCGAGCGGGTGGTGCGCGCGCTGGATCTCGACCAGCCGGCGACCACTCGCCGGTCGGCGGCGAAATTTTCGTGGAAGTCTCTGCTGCCGGAGGAGTGGTTTCCGCCGCCGTCAGAACCGACGCCCGAGCAGCGATTCGAGCGCGCGGTCGGGTGGGTGGTCGGGAGCATTTCGGTCAATCCACGGCGCGAGAGCCAGTTGGTTGACGTAAGCTTCGCCAGCACCGATCCGCGACAGGCGGCCACCCTGGCCAACGCGGTCGTTAGAGCGTACATCGAGGACAACCTGGCCGGGCGCCTGCAAATGAGCAACGCCGCGTCCGACTATCTGACCGACCGGCTGGTTGAACTGAAGGATAAATGGGAGACCTCCGAAAAGCTGGTCCAGGACTATCTGGACCAGCAGCAGCTGATCGACGTCGAGGGTATCGACGGCTTTGCCAACCGTCAGTTGACCGCGGCGACCGAAAAACTGGCGGCGGCCCAGCGCGAGCGCGTCCAAGCCCGTATCCGGCTCGACCGGGTCGAAGAGATCCGCGCCGAGGGCGACGCGCTCGGCCTGCTGCCTGCGGTTAGTGGCGACGTGCTGGTGCAGAGCGCGAACTCCACCTTCCAGGCGGCCCAGCGCCAGGTTGACGAACTGTCGAAGCGGTACGGTCCAAAACACCCGAAAATGATCGCCGCGCGCTCGGAGTTGACTTCCGCGGAGACCGCTCTCGGGCGCCAGATCGACGTCGCGGTCGATACATTGCACCGCAATTATCGCGCCGCGCAGGCCGCCGAGCAGTCGGCCCAGCGCGAGATCGACGCGGTCAAGTCGCAGCTGCGCGACATCGATCGCAAGGAATTTCAGCTCGAGGCCCTGCGCCGCGAGGCGGACAAGAACCGCGAGGTCTACGAGCAGTTTCTGACCCAGTTCAAGAGCACCGCGGCCAGCGGCGAGCTGCGCACCGCCAACGCGCGCGTCGTCGAGCAGGCGCGGCCGCCCGGGACGCCGTTCAAACCGAACAAGCGCCGCAGCCTGAGCATCGCGTTTCTTCTCGGCCTGATGGCCAGCATCGGTTTGGCGTTTCTGCTCGAGCATCTGGACAACACGCTGAAGACTGCCGAGGACGTGGAACGACGCCTGGGTATTCCGGTGCTCGGGGCCTTGCCGCGCCTGAAGACCGGCGGCGACGACTTGGCGCCGCTGCGCAGTTTCTCCGAGGATCCGAAGACGGTTTTTGCCGAGGCGATCCGAACGGTGCGCACCGGCGTGCTGCTGTCGGGGCTGGACGAGAAACGCCGGATCCTGGTGGTGACCTCGTCGGTGCCGGGTGAGGGCAAGACCACGCTGTCGATGAACCTGGCGCGGGCGATCGGCGAGATGAAGCAGGTG
>JBFGYD010000228.1:0-4931 GCA_041587615.1 Lysobacterales bacterium | reverse complement strand
GGACGTCGAGGTCGACGTCCTCCAGCTTCTTCACGTAGAGGCAGGCCTTGCCCGTCTTGAACTTGCCCAGCCGGGCCAGCAGCTGCTCGTACTGCGAGAAGCCGGACATGATGTACAGGGTCAGGGCCTGCTTGCGCGGCGCAAATCCGGTGACCATCCAGTCGCCTTCACGCCCGCTGGCGTAGCGGTAGTGGTAGCTGCCGAAACCGATGATGCTGCTGCCCCACATTGCCGGCTCCTCGCCGGTCACCTTGCGCATCAGGTCCAGGACCTTGTAGCAGTCCCGCCGCTTGTCCTCGTCGTCGATCCGGTCGAGAAATTGCTCGACGCTGGCGGTGTTTTTTTGGGTCTTCAGTTCGGCCATGGCGGTCCCCGGTTTCAGCCGAACTCGATCTTGGTGATCACCGAATTGGCGATGAAGCAGTTCTCGTGAGCGCGGTGGTGCAGATCGGAAAGCGTGGCCGCGTCCGGCGCCGGCCCGTCGAATTCGATCCGGGGACGCAGCACCACCTTCAGCACCGCCACGCGCCCCTGCTCGTTCTTGCCGATAAAGCCCTCGGCCTGGTCGGTGTAAGCCGTGACGACGATGCCCTTGACCGCCGCCAGGTACAGAAACGTGAGCATGTGGCAGGACGCCAGCGAAGCGGTGAAGGCCTCCTCGGGATCGACCAGCGCGGGGTTTCCCTTGTACGCCGGCGCGGCCGATGCGCCGAGGGACTGTCCGCCTTCGAACTCCCAGCGGTGGTCGCGATTGTAGCTCGCGGGCTTGAATTCACTCTCGTCCGCCTGCCAGCGAACGGTTGCTTTATGCGATGCCATGAATCACCGAATCCTCAACGATGCCAAACCAGTATCTTAGACCATCACTGACCGGCAGCGGAGGCGTTTATTTCTATTTCGCGACGGTTCGGCGGCTACCGATGACCACGATGACTCCGGCGGTGAGGAACGGCAGCAGCCGCTCGGCGACGTCGCCCGGGGTGTCGGGCAGGCTGTAGAGCAACGCGGTCAGCCCGAAGCCCGCGGCCATCGCCGCGAGGATCGCCCACGGCGCGAGTTCGCGTCCTAGCACGCGGGCGAATACGATCGGCCCGAACGCGGCGCCCAGTCCGTTCCAGGCGAACAGCACGCGGGCAAAGATCGTCGCCGGCAGTTCGCTCGCGATCACGACCGCGACCACGCAGATCCCGGCCATCACGACGCGTGATATCGTCAGCGCGTGGCGCGGGGCGCGCCGGGCCAGACCGAGGTCGTGGGCGACCGCCGAAGCCGCGACCAGCAGCTGGCTGTCGGCGGTGGACATGATCGCCGACAGCACCGCGGCGGTGATGACGCCGCCGACGAGCGCCGGAAAAAGATCGTTGGTCAGCGTGAAGAACACCGTTTCACCGTCGCCGGCCGCCGGGACCAGCACGTGGCCGCACAGCCCCAACAACAGCATCCCGGCCAGCACCACGGTGAACCAGACGATGGCGATCGCGCGCGCCCGGCGCAGCGCGGCCTCATCGCGCAGCGCCATGAACCGGTTCAGCAACTGCGGCTGGCCGAACCCGCCGAGTCCGATCAGCATCATGCCGGCGGCAAAGCCCAGGCCGAGCAGGCCGGCGTTGCCCGCGCCAAAGCTCAACTGGTCCGGGGTGCTGACCGCGGCGAGCGCCTCCAGCAGTGCGGTCGGACCGCCGACCGCGGCCAGCGCGGCGATCGGCAGCAGGATCGCGGCCAAAGCCATCAGCACGCCCTGCAACGCGTCGGTCACACTGACCGCCCAGAAGCCGCCGAGCAGGGTGTAGACCAGCACGATGGCGCCGCCGATCGCGATCGCCGAGGTGCGCTCGATGTCGAAGTTGGCGGTGAAGCTGTTGCCGGCGCCCTGGAACTGGGCGGCGACGTAGAACATGAAGCAGAACAGCACGATGACCGAAGCGACGACCACGATTGCCGCGCGGGCGCGGCCGGCTGCGCCCTGGGCGAGCACGTCGGTCAGCGTGATCTGGTCGTGGCGGGACGACGACGAGCGCAGGGCCGGCGCGATCCACCACCACGCGATCACGTGGCAGCCGACGATTCCGGGCAGCAACCATAGAGCCCCGACACCCACCGCGAACGCCGCGCCGCTGACCCCGAGCAGGGTCCACGCGGACGACGAGCTGGCGGCATAGCTGATCGCAGCCACGAACGCGCCAAGTCTCCGCCCGCCGAGAAAATAGTCGGCGTTGTCGTGCGTGCGGCCTCGGGCCCACAGGCCGATCCCGATCAGGGTCAGCTTGTAGCCGATCAGGGTCGCCAGGATGATGGTTTCGCGGGACATGCTGTTTCGGTGATCGCGGCCGCGCCGGGCGGCATTCTAGCGCAACGCGCCTGATGGAGTCGGTTCCCGAACTGTCGGTCGTAGATAGAAGGACGATAAGCGAACACGGGTCGTTGTATACAATCTGACGGTCCCGATGCTGCAACTAGTGAATTTTGCCAAGACAATGTATACAATTTGGCGAAAATTCTGCGGGTCAGGTCCAGCGCGCCGCACGGCGCTGGACGCCGCGGACCCGGCGCCGCCCCGGCCAACGAGGAGGCCGACCATGACCAGACATGCCCTGCGAAGCCCGACCAGCCCCGGGAGGAGTACCATGAAATATTCACGCATATTAAGCACTTCCGTGACACTGGGCCTTCTGCTGCCCGCCTGGCCGAGCGCAGTGCTGGCGCAGGGACAGGCCGAAGAGGGCTTGTACGTTGAAGAAGTCGTGGTCACTGCTCGGCGCCGGGAGGAGAACCTGCGGGATGTGCCGGGCACGGTCACGGCCCTGACGACAACGACGCTTAAGAGCGCAGGGGTCCAAAGAGCGTCGGACTTCATCGCGCTGACGCCCGGGGTATCGCTGGTGGACGCGGCGGAGGTGGGCGATACGCAGGTCAATATCCGCGGCATCAACGGCGCTCGCGACGCGGAAAACAGCTTCGCGTTCATCCTCGACGGAGTGCTGTACACCAACCCGGCGGCATTCAATCGCGAATACACCAACCTGCAGCAGATCGAGGTCTTCAAAGGCCCCCAGGGCGCCATCTACGGTCGCAACGCGGCCGCCGGGGCGATCATCGTCACGACCACCACCCCCGGGAACGAGCGCGAAAGCACCGCCACCGTGAGCACGGCCCAGGACAGCACCCATCTGTTCAAGGCTTCCACCTCAGGCCCCCTGGCGGCGGACCAGCTGTACCTCAGAGTGTCGGCCGACTGGCGTGAATCGGACGGCTTTTATCGCAACAGTTTTCAGAACGACGCCGCGATCGTAGACAACTATGAAGGCTGGAACCTGAACGGGCGGCTGGTGTGGGAGGCCAGCGAAAACCTCACGATCGACAGCAAGCTGCGCGTGGGGGAGGTCGACGCCTCTTCGATCACGTTCAATTCCACGTTCAACCTGCCGGTGTTCGCCGAGGTTGCGCAAAATCCACCGGCGTTCCAGGACGTCAACGACTTCGATTTCTTTTTCACCCCGAACATCGTCTCCGACAACGACCAGGAGTCGCTGGAGTTCTCCAGCAAGTTCGACCTGGACCTGAACAAAAAGGCTCTGACCGCCTGGCTCCTATACAGCGATATCGACAACAACCTGATTTCCGACGGCACCTCGGCCGCGTTTGGGTTCTACAACGGCGATCCGGTGTGCCAGCAGACCGTGACCGAGCTCAACGCGGCCGGGCAGCAGCTGTTGCCTCCGCAGTTCATCGGCACCTCGCCGGTCGGCGTCATCTTCGACCCCAACGGATCGTTCCTGGGCGCCTACACGCCGACCACCTGCGACGGCATCCAGGAGCAGGTGCGCAGCCAGCAGGACCTGAGTTTTGAGCTGCGGCTGCAGTCTGACAACGACAGTGCGCTGCAGTGGATGATCGGTGCCTACTACCTGGACATCGAGCGGGAGGTCGGGATCTCCCTGAACCGCGACAGCGGCGCCGCGCCGGTACGGGGCCTTTTTCAGCCCGCCTCATCGCCCAACGCGACGGCCTCCCTCACCCATGACCGGTTCGACAGTCAGGTGTACGCGCTGTTCGGCCAGGTGGAATATGACCTCAACGAGGACGTGGAGCTGTCGCTGGCGCTGCGTTACGACAAAGAGGAGCGGGACGTCTCCAGCCTGGTGCCGTTCAACGCGAGGCAGTCGGTCATCGACCTCAACTTTGACGGCGTTTTCGACGACCCGCTCAATCCGGCGCTCAGCAGCCTGATCAACAGCACTGGGACGATCCCCGACAAGAGCCGTTCCTTTGACGAATTTCAGCCCAAGGTCGCGTTGACCTGGGACGCCACCGACAGCACCACGCGGTTCGGGAGCTGGGGGGTGGGTTTCAAGGCCGGCGGCTTCAACAATTCGGGCAGCCAGGCGACGGTCGATATCTTCATCAACGGATTCATCAACGGCGGCATCGGCATCAATTTCGCCGATGACCTCGGCGTGCCCCTGCCGGTGATCCGGGACGATTTCGAAAAGGAAACTTCCAGCGCCTTCGAGCTGGGCTTCAACAGCGCGCTCGCGGACGGCCGCCTGCAGTTGAACGGCGCTGCCTACTACACCGAAGTGGACGACATGCAGTTTTTTGAGTTCCTGGTCGGCACCTTCGGCCTGCTGCGCGTGGTCTCCAACGTCGACGAAGTCGAGATCACGGGCCTCGAACTGGGCGCCAGCCTGCACGCCACCGACCATCTGCGGTTTTACGCCGGCGGCAACGTCATCGACTCGGAGATCAAGAAGAACAGCTCGCGTCCCGACACGGTCGGCAACGAGTCGCCGTATACGCCGAAATACACCTTCAACGTCGGCGCCGACTTCGACTGGCCGATGTCCGATTCCCTGTCCTTGATCGGCCGGGCCGACGCGCGCTTCGTTGGCGAGACCTGGTTCCACACGGTCCAGGAGGGCCAGCGCCCGACG